>JALOMK010000260.1 GCA_025455505.1 Bacteroidales bacterium | reverse complement strand
TCCTGACCTGCCTACTATGGCGACAGTCTGCCCTTTCATGATTTTAAGGTTTATGTCCTTCAATACAGGTTCTCCGGCGTAGGCGAACCAGACTCCCCTGAACTCAAGCGACTCATTAAATGAATTAAGTCCTTCAGCACCCGGATGTTCAGGTATCTTCTCCTCTGCATTCAGTATCTGGTCTATCCTGTCGATTGAGGCCATACCTTTCTGAATTGTGAAATAAGCGGTTGTGATGTTTTTTGCCGGCTGAATTATCTGTGAGAAAACAAGAAGAAAGGCTATCAGCTTCTCGGGAGTCATGTTGCCTGACCCGCTCATTGCAAGGTTGCCTCCGACCCATAACAATACCATTACAACAATTGTTGCAAGGAACTCACTCAGGGGTGAGGCGAGGAAAGCCTTTCGAAGGACCCGCTTAAATACTTTGGAGTACCTCTCATTCGATTCGGAGAATTGCTTCTTCATCTTCTCCTCGGCATTGAAACCTTTAATTATCCTGAGGCCTGAAAGTGTCTCCTCAACCACGCTTAGCAGCCGTCCGAGATGCTGTTGTCCCAACATGGAGGAAGATCGTAGTGTCCTGCTTGCACGGGAGATGAGCCAGCCGCTGACAGGCAGGAGTAAAAGCGCAAATAGAGTGAGCTGAATGCTGCTAACGAAGAGGTACACAATGAAAATCAGGATGTACATTGGATCCCTGAAAAGCATTGTAAGAGACATTATTACTGATACCTCCACTTCCTGTACATCATTGGATATCCTTGTCATAACATCGCCTTTCCTTGAATCTGTAAAGAAAGACAGGGGCAGCGCAAGGACTTTGTCGTATACTTTGCGCCTGAGGTCCCTCACTGTGCCGGCGCGGATATAGGCAATGCTGTTATTGGCAAGGAAGATGAATCCATTCTTGAAAAAGCTGGCGAGGATTACCACAAATACAATTAGCAGAAGGGCTCCTGTCTGTCCGTTATCTACTACTACCTTCTCCAGGTAATACCTTCCCAGCTGCTCAATGTAAGCTGCTGAAAGGGTAAAATCACCGGGATGCATAGTGCCACCCACCTGGTTAAAGAGAATCTTCAGGAAGGGCACTACAAGGGTGAATGAAAACAGAGCAAAAATGGCGCTGAGAACATTATAGGCTATGCTTCTTATCGCTGACCACTTGTAAGGGGCGAAATACCTGAGCAGCATTCTTACATTATTCATGAGCCGGCAGCTTTTAGAATCCAGTGTAATTGTAAGGTGTAATTGCTCTCAGTTCTTTTTTTACGTCTTCGTCCAGGTCCAGCGAGTTTATGAACGATATTATTGCTTCGGCATTTATTTTCTGATGTGTCCTTGTAAGTTCAAGCAAGGCCTCATATGGTTTTGGATAACCTTCCCTCCGGAGTATTGTCTGTATGGCTTCTGAAACAACCACCCAGTTGTTCTCAAGGTCGCTGTTAATTTTGTCAGTGTTCACTATCAGCTTATTCAGACCCTTGAGAATTGAATTGAAAGCTATCAGAGTGTGACCCACAGGCACACCGACGTTTCTCAGGACTGTCGAGTCGGTAAGATCGCGCTGAAGACGTGAAACAGGAAGTTTTGAGGAAAGGTGCCCGAAAATAGCATTCGAGTATCCAAGGTTTCCCTCGGCATTCTCAAAATCAATTGGATTCACCTTGTGGGGCATTGCAGAGGAGCCTATCTCTCCCTTCCTTATCTTCTGCCTGAAATAATCCATTGATATATAAGACCATATATCTCTGGAAAGATCGATAAATATAGTATTTACCCTGCTCATGTTGTCGAACAGGGCAGCCAGGTTGTCGTAGTGTTCAATCTGCGTTGTCGGAAAGGATCGTTCAAGTCCCAGCTCTTCATTTACAAAGGTATTGGCAAATGAAATCCAGTCAACATCGGGGAAGGCTACCCTGTGGGCATTTAGATTGCCGGTAGCCCCTCCGAACTTTGCAGAATATGGTATCTGTCCGAAATATTTAATCTGGCCGTCGAGCCTTGCAACAAAGACCTCAATCTCCTTCCCGAGCCTCGTGGGAGATGCAGGCTGGCCGTGTGTCCGTGCAAGCATGGGGATGTTGCTCCATTCGTCGGCAAAACCAGCCAGGTTCTCACGCAGCTCATAAAGCAGGGGGAAGTAAAGGTCAACCAGGGCATCCTTCACTGAAAGCGGGATGGCTGTATTGTTTATATCCTGCGAGGTGAGTCCAAAATGAATGAATTCGCTCCACTTTCCGATACCAGCCTGGAAGAATTTTTCCTTAAGGAAGTATTCAACGGCTTTTACATCATGGTTTGTAACTTTCTCCTTCTCTTTTATGTTCTCGGCATCAGCAAGTGAAAAATTCTCATACAGCGACCTGAGAACCACGAAGTTTTCCTTCCTGAAATCCTCAAGCTGGGGAAGCGGTATCTGGCAAAGGGCAATGAAGTATTCAACCTCCACAAGGAGCCTGTACCTTATCAGGGCAAATTCTGAGAAATACAGATCGAGATCGCCGGTCTTCTGCCTGTATCTTCCGTCGAGAGGCGATACCGCCGTAAGAAAATTCAGCTCCATTTATTAAACAGATTGCGTTTGCTATTGTTATATACTCTGCAACAAATGTACTACTTTTACATCTTGAAAAAAAAGGCCTATGGGCAAAATACGGGTTTCGGCCGTCAGATACGCCAATACCTACCCGTTCATATACGGACTCACGGCAAGCGGATTCACGGATAACATTGAGCTTAGCACCGATCATCCTGCAGCATGTGCTGAAAAATTAATAAATGGCACTGCAGACCTTGGCCTGGTGCCTGTTGCAGCGCTACCGGACCTCAGGGAACATTTCATCGTAGGAGACTACTGCATTGGTGCAGACGGCGAAGTGCGGACAGTGATGCTGCTGAGCAACACGGACTTTGATGAAATTCGCAGCATTTACCTCGATTACAGGTCAAGGTCATCCGTGGCTCTTACCCGGGTGCTTGCAAAGAACTTCTGGAAACGTGAATTCAACTGGATAAACACAGAGGAGGGATTCCGCTTTGAAGACCTGGCCCCTGGAGAGGCAGCAGTACTGATAGGTGACCAGTGCTTCGAAATCGAAAACAGGTTCAGCCGGAAAAAGGACCTTGCCCTTGAATGGAAGAATTACACCGGGCTGCCTTTTGTATTCGCCTGCTGGGTTTCGAACATAAGGCTAGGCGAGGATTTTATTGCATCGTTCAACCAGGCCCTCCGAAGCGGTGTGGAAAACATCGATGCTGTAGTTGAAGCCTACAGGCAGTCCGGTTCAATCAGCGGTCCGGTGCTTCGCAGGTATCTCACTGTCAATATTGACTTTAAGCTTGATTCGCTTAAGAGGTCAGCCATGGAGAAATTCCTCGGACTTATCAGGCAACAGGATCTGAAATAACAAGTATTTTTGGATTATTCCGGAATGGAAGGTTACCTTTTCAGGGAATACAGAAAATGTGATTCGAAGGCATCAGTGATCATTCAAAAATCAACAATGATTTTTGACTTCGCCATTAAATGATTAACTTTGTTAGTTGAATAGTATTGAATTTTAAAAAATCAAACATAGCAATTATGACAAAGACAATAACATTCAATGAACTGCGAAAAATCAAAGACCAGTTGCCCTCCGGAAGTATGAGGCAGATAGCAGACAGGCTTAACCTGAATGAAGAAACCGTCAGGAACTACTTCGGAGGGAGAAATTTTGACAAGGGTCAGAGTGTTGGCATTCATTTTGAGCAGGGTCCGGATGGGGGAATCGTTACATTCGACGATACTACAATCCTCGATATTGCAACCAATATGATTAATCGCTAAGCTGGCGGCAAAGCCTGTTGCAAAGCAAAAGGCCTTACTTTTGCTTTTTTTTTGAATAATGAATCCTGACAGACTTATCGCATTTGCAGAAGAAAGCTTTCAGAATTTACTGGAGGCATTTTTCGTCTCGGAATACGATGACACGGCACTCCCTTCGCACGGGCTTGATCATCACAGGAGGGTCTGGAATTATGCCTGCCGTATCATCAGGACTATTAACTTAAGCCCTCCCACACCCCACCAGGACTTGACTCATTCTTGCCTGCTATCTTCATGATATAGGGATGGCAGCAGACAAGGGCCCGAGGCACGGACGCTTAAGCAGGGAATCGGCTGAAAGGTTTATTTTAAATAACGGATTTGACAGGGCCCGTTTTACAAATGCGCTTTCAGCAATTGAGAACCACGACGTGAAGGATTATCCTGATCCGGCAAGACTTGAAACAACGCTTAAGGTATTATCGCTTGCAGATGATCTTGATGCATTGGGATTTACTGGGATATACAGGTATCTCGAGATCTACCTTATGCGAGGAATTGAACCCGCTGAGACAGGAAGAAGAATTGCGGAGAATGCAGCCTTGCGCTTCAGGTTTATTTCTGAATCAATGCAGGATGACAGCCGCATCCTTGAATTTGCTGAAAT
>JALOMK010000259.1 GCA_025455505.1 Bacteroidales bacterium | reverse complement strand
AGTCCTGAATTTACCTGACAGGAAGGCTGCAACATATTCCGTGTGCGGAGTCTTTCCCGTTCCGCCCACTGTTATGTTACCGATGCAGATAAGCGGCACTGAAAACTGCCTGGAGGGGATTATGGCCAGGTCATACAGGATATTCCTCACCCGGGTTATTGCACCGTAGGCAAGCGACAGCGGGGCAAGCAGAAAACTTCTCCTTTTTACCATTATTAATAATTGTTTGCCTGTTGAAGCATTTCAGGCTGCCTCAGCGCAGTTCAATGAAGTAGGGAAGTCTTGCCTGTATACCCGACAGATCGCCTATGTCCCTGAGAAGGGTATAGTACCTTGCAGCTTCGCCGAGTTCCCTTGAAAGGATTTTCATCCTTATCTCCCCGCCCAGCTGGCCGAGAAGCCTTGTATAAGGGTCTTCCAGTACAGGAAGCTCGCGGGTTGAGTATGTTTCAACAGCAGCCAGTTCTGCCGCTCCCTTAATTGCGGCATCGAGTCCGCCGAGTTCATCGACAAGACCTTTCCTGAGAGCGCTGCTTCCGCTCCACACCCTGCCCTGGCCGATGCTGTCGACAGATGAGGGAAGCATTTTCCTGCCTTCTGCAACCTTCCCGACAAAATCGCTGTAAATATGCTCAATGCTTGCCTGCATCACCTGTTTTTCATATGCGCTCATCGGCCGGGTTATTGACGGGAAGTCGGAATTACGGTTTGTGTTGACGGTTTCTGTCGTGAGGCCCAGCTTTTCCTCGAGCAGGTTTCCTGCATTTGGAACAAGTCCGAAGACCCCTATTGATCCTGATATTGTAGCGGGGTCGGCATATATTTTTGTTCCCGGGGCTGAAATATAGTAGCCGCCAGAGGCAGCATAGTTTCCCATCGAGATTACAACAGGCTTAACTGCGGCGGCCAGCTGGAGTTCCCTCCAGATGATGTCGGAGGCTACCGCGCTCCCGCCCGGCGAGTTGACGCGAAGGACTATTGCCTTTACGGAAGTGTCTTTTCTCTCTTTCCTGATTACGTCGGCGTAGTTGTTGCCGCCGATGTTCATTTCGTTTCCTTTCCCGGTCACGATATTACCCGAGGCATAGATAACAGAAATTTTATTCCGGGCTGAGTACTTTTTCGAATGATCGGGAACCTTTGAGTATTTTGTCATTGATACTGAATTCAGATCCTCATCTTCAGGAACTCCGGCAAGTGTTTTCAGAGTGTCGATGAGCGCGTCCTTGTAAATCAGTCCGTCGATCAGGCCATGCCGGAAGGCGTCCTGTGCAAGGTTTCCCGTAAGGCTGTCGGCGAGGGTGTTAAGTCTTTCGACAGGTATCCGCCTCGATTCGGCAATCTGCAGCGTAACATGTTCCCATATGGATCCTGCGTAGTCAAGTATCTGGGCCCTGTTTTCCTCGCTGAGTTTGTCGAGAATGAAGGGTTCAACGGCCCCCTTGAATTTCCCGTGCCTGATTACCTGGACCTCGACGCCAAGTTTTTCAAGGGCTTTTTTATAGAACATGACTTCGCTGCTGAGGCCCTTGAATTCAACCATTGAGCCGGGGTTTGCATATACCTTGTCAGCGACAGAAGAAAGGTAATAGCATTCCTGGGTAAGCATGTAGTCGGACCAGGCGATTACGAACTTGCCTGACTCCCTGAATTTTCCAAGGGCTTCCCTTATCTCGCCGGTGGTCGCCCATCCGGAGGGGAGAAGACCGTTTTCGATTAGAATTCCTTTAATGTTATTGTCGGATGAGGCCTTTTCAATATTTGTGAGGATCTCATTCAGTCCGGGAACTGTTGTGAATGACATGTTGAGCAGGTCGAGACCGTCAAGCGGGTTCTGACTGCCGCGGTCGGGAATGGGAAGGCCTGCTTTCAGTACCAGGACAGAGTTTTTTTCAACTGAAACTGGCTTTTCACCCGATGCCACTATGGCGCTGAGGCTGGCCAGCATTGTTATGAAGAAAATGACCGAGGTCAGGATAATGCCTGTTATTGTAGCAAGTGTGTACTTAAGGAAACTTTTCATAAATGAGTGAATTTTGATTAGCGCGGCCTGCAATATTATATCAATGTTGCAAAGGTAAGGATGTATTTGATAATTTTGAGGGTAGCAGCAGATGAATATGAAAGAGGTGGTTTTAGGCCTTGGGACCAACGTAGGCAGGAGGGAAGACAATCTTGCCAGGGCAATTGACGCTATCCGTAGCCGGGTAGGAAACATATTGAGGGTTTCGTCGGTATATGAAACCGAGCCATGGGGATTTGAGACTGACAGCAGCTTCCTTAACATGGCTCTTGTGGCAGAGACTGCTCTCGGTGCGGGCACGCTGATCAGCAATGTGCTCGGTATTGAAAGCAGTATGGGCCGCCAGCGGTCGGGCAGCGCTTATGAGTCGAGGGTCATCGACATAGACATACTCTTCTTTGGCGATGAAGTTATAGGCAGAAAAGTACTGGATGTTCCTCATCCGCGGCTTCATTTAAGGAAGTTTGTCCTGGTTCCACTGAATGAGATTATGCCCGGTTTTATGCATCCGGTGCTTGGGAAGACCATTCATGGCCTTCTGGAGGAGTGCGATGACAGGTCGCTGGTTGCTTTATACAGACCAGGTCCATGAGTTAACCGGACTGGTGGCGGTCCCGGCTACATTTAAGGCGGATGCGCCATTCTGACGTGTAAATTGCTTTCGGGTGCCTCTCTTCCGGCGGGATGACTCAGAGTGATCCGTTGTCGGCAAAGCTGTAATATTCCTTATCAGAAATAATAATGTGATCGAGGAGCTGAATATCCATCAGGTTTCCGGCATCCTTTATCTTCTGAGTGATCTTTGAGTCTGACTCACTCGGGTTCAGGTTCCCGGAAGGATGGTTGTGGCATACTATAATTCCCGATGCCAGGTATTCGATTGCTTTCTTCATCACCATCCTTACATCTGTGACTGTCCCGGATACACCGCCCTGGCTCAGTTTCATCCTGTTGATGACCCTGTTTGACCTGTTCAGGAATAGGATCCAGAATTCCTCATGTGGAAGATCGGACAGGAGGGGCTGGAATATTTCGGCCACGTCCCTGGAGCATTTGATCTGGACGGCTTCGGGACTTTCGGCAAGTTTCCTGCGGCGGCCAAGTTCAAGGGCGGCGGCTATTGTAACTGCCCTCGCAGGACCTATTCCCCTGAGTTTCCTGAGGTCTGATACATCGAGTTTCCCAAGGGTGTTGAGGTTATTGCCGGCAAGGGCAAGAAGCTCACGCCCGAGGTCGACTGCTGATTTGTCGCGCGTACCGGAACTTATAAGTATTCCAAGAAGTTCCGCATCGCCAAGGGAGGCAACGCCCATATTAATGAGCTTTTCCCTGGGCCTGTCCTCGACAGCCCAGTCAGTGATTTTAAGTGACATTGTTCAGCACGAATTTGAAATGCAGGAACAAATTATAATAAATCAGGGACATTTTCAAATTAATTTATTACTCGCCTCCACCGGAGGGGGACGATCCGTCAGTCAGCGAAGAGGAGCCAGCCTGCAGGGATGGCAAACGACAAACGGGAAAACAATCAGATCCCCTCCCGGAGGGGCCGGGGGTGGGTAATATTAAAGGCGGAAAGGCATGAAGCTTGGGGCAGGGAGCAGGGCGAAAACAGAAAGGGCCGTATCGTTGTGATACAGCCCTTTGCATTATTTTGCTTTCAGCCTAGAGGCTGTTAACGTGTTTCGTAACCGACGACTTGAGATTCGATGCTTTTTTCTTGTGAATTACATTTTTCTTTGCAAGTTTGTCGAGCATAGCGGTGAGCTTGGGGGCAAGGGCAACTGCTTCTTCCTTGTTTGTGGTTGTCCGCAGAGCCTTGAGCGCATTACGGGTTGTCTTGGCGTAATACTTGTTGCTCTCATTCTTGGTCTCAGTCTGCCTAATCCTTTTCTGTGATGACTTGTGATTTGCCATTATTTTCCTTTTATCCTCTTTTAAAAATTGTAGTCCATAGGGGAATCGAACCCCTGTTACCAGGATGAAAACCTGACGTCCTAACCCCTAGACGAATGGACCGTAAAGAACTTTAAAATGCGGATGCAAAGTAAGCAGCTTTTTTTGAATCTGCAAAATATTTATGCAAAAAATTAAGAGAGCAGAGATGCTATGTCGTAACCGTTGAAGTCGCCGGAACTCATAAACAGGTACACATGTGAATCATATCCGAGATTCCTG
>JALOMK010000258.1 GCA_025455505.1 Bacteroidales bacterium | reverse complement strand
GTCGAAAGCGCCCTCTCTGATCCTGACCAGGCGATAAGGTTGGAAGCCGCCGCTGCTCTGGCTCTGATAAACGGAAAGGAAGCCCTTCCCGCCTTGCTTAACTATATACGCTCATTCCCCGGTAAGGAAGACCAGGAAGCCGCCCGCCTTGCAATTATGACAGTGGCAGGGAGCCCTGAGATTAAACAGGTTGCGGCCTTGCTTTCTGAGAAAAGCGCCCCTGCGGTTGTTTCAGCCCTCAGCCTGGTGGCATGGAATGCCGATCCTCAGTATTTCGGAGCTGTTCTGGCCTTGTCATCCTCAACCGACAGCCAGGTGCGCCGGGCAGCAGTTGAAGCCTTGCCGAAGCTTGCTTCTGCCGGCGACCAGGTTCCTCTTATCAGCCTGCTCGCAAAGACAAATGATGAGATTGAGATAGTTAACATCAGGTCTGCTATCGCCTCTGCCGCAAACCAAGTAGCCGATGAAGAAAGGAAATCAGCAGTAATAATTGATCACATCGGCAACGACCTTCTGAAGTCAGGCGAAGCAGCGCACGTGCAGCTTAAAGCAAAGCTTATCCCTGTTTTGTCAGCTACAGGGGGCAGAAAGGCGCTGTCCCTTGTCCTGGATGAGTTCACGAACGGCGGCCCCGAAGTGAGGGATGTCTGCTTCACAACACTTACAAAATGGAAGGACCATACTGCTTCATCAGCGCTCTATGAAATATGTGCTTCAGGCAACAAAACTTACGAGGAGCCCGCCTTTGGCGGCTATGTCAGGCAGGTGAGGGCATCGGGCCTCCCTGATGAGCAAAAGCTTCTCCTGTTGAGGAAGATAGCTCCATTTGCGCTTACGGCCGACAGAAAGAACATGCTCATCGCCGAGATCGGTCGCCTCAATACTTACCAGGCTCTTTTCTTTGTTGCTCCTTATCTCGAAGACCCGGCAACTTCGGCAGCTGCTGCAAAGGCGGCCATGCTTATTGCCCTGCCTTCGGTGAGCGGAGGAGCAGGACTCTATGGCGACCTCGTCAGGGAAATACTGGTAAAGGCAGTGCCGAAAATTACCGGCATGGAGAGTGAATACGAACGTGAGATGATAAACAAGTACCTCGCCGGCATGTCGAAGGACCCTGGATTTGTGTCAATGTTCAACGGACGCGATCTTTCCGGATGGCAGGGCCTTGTCGATGACCCGGTTAAGAGATCCAGGATGTCGCGTACTGAGCTTGAGCGCAGGCAGGCCGAAGCCGATATGATGATCTCAGCCAACTGGAGCGTGAAGGATGGCTGCATAGTTTTCTCAGGCGAAGGGAATAACCTTTGCTCAGTGAAACAGTATGGCGATTTCGAGATGCTTGTCGACTGGAGGATCACCAGAAAGGGCGACAGCGGGATCTATCTCCGCGGTTCTCCCCAGGTACAGATATGGGATACTTCCCGCACTGATGTCGGTGCCCAGGTGGGATCAGGAGGCCTTTACAACAACCAGAAGAACCCCTCGAAGCCGCTGAAGGTTGCAGATAACCCTGTCGGCGACTGGAACACTTTCCGTATCCTTATGATCGGAGAAAAGGTCTCGGTCTGGCTTAACGGCCAGCTTGTTGTAGATGATGTAGTCCTTGAGAACTACTGGAACCGCAATATCCCGATATTCCCCAAAGGAGCCATAGAGCTGCAGGCTCACGGCACCGACCTTGCTTTCAGGGACATCTACGTGAGGGAAATAAGCGAAACTGAATATAACCTCACTGCCGAAGAAAGGGCAGAGGGTTTCGAGGCCCTTTTCAACGGACGAAACCTCGATAACTGGCAGGGAAACAAGACATCGTACATTGTTGAGGAAGGCAATATTGTCGTAAAACCGGGCGATGGTTCGGGAGGCAACCTTTATACAGGAAAGGAGTATTCAGATTTCATTTTCAGGTTCGAATTCATGCTCACACCGGGAGCCAACAACGGGCTCGGCATCAGGACACCTCTCACAGGCGATGCGGCCTATGTGGGCATGGAGTTGCAGATCCTCGACAACACCGCACCCGTCTATGCAAATCTTCAGCCTTACCAGTATCATGGTTCAGTGTACGGGGTAATACCGGCAAGAAGGGAATTCCTTAATCCCGTGGGGGAATGGAACTACCAGGAAGTGAAGATCATCGGAACCAGGATAACGATAACACTCAACGGAGCCCTGCTTGTCGACGGAGACCTTGCCGGACCAAGAGATAACGGTACCATGGATAAGAAGGACCATCCGGGGCTGAAGAATACCAAGGGCTATATAGGCTTCCTGGGCCATGGCTCGGAACTTAAATTCAGGAACATCCGTATCAAAGAACTTTCAAAATGAATATAAGCACCTTCTTTATTGACAAATTATCGAAAGCGGCATTCCCTTCTTTCCTCAGGTCTCTTTGTCTTTTCCTGGTTTTCCTCCCTGCCACGGCTATGCTGGCCCAGGTAAAGCCACCTGAACCCTTCGGCCCGCTTCCCTCGGAGAGGCAGCTGGCATGGCACCAGCTCGAATATTACATGTTCGTCCATTTCACGGTAAACACTTTTACAGACAAGGAGTGGGGCTACGGCGATGAATCGCCATCCATTTTCAATCCCTCACAGCTCGATTGCATGCAGTGGGCAAAAGTTGCAAAGGACGCCGGCATGAAAGGCATCATAATCACCGCCAAGCATCACGACGGGTTCTGCCTCTGGCCCTCTGAATACACTGAGCATTCAGTTAAAAAATCACCCTGGAAACAGGGAAAGGGCGACATGCTTGCCGAACTTCGCAAGGCCTGCGATGCCTACGGGTTAAAGATGGGTGTGTACCTTTCTCCATGGGACAGGAACAGTTCAGTTTATGGCACCGCTGACTACCTTGCATATTACCGCAAACAGCTCAGGGAACTCCTGACGAAATACGGCGACATATTCGAGGTGTGGTTCGACGGCGCAAACGGCGGCGACGGTTATTACGGGGGCGCCCGTGAATTGCGGAAAATTGATAATAAGACATATTATGACTGGCCCAATACCCATGCGATTGTCAGGGAACTTCAGCCCGGCGCTGTAATGTTCAGCGATGCCGGCCCCGATATCAGGTGGGTGGGAAATGAAAGCGGCATGGGGAGTCTTACAAACTGGTGCCTTCTGAAAAAAGACGATATGTACCCGGGCGGTGATTTCGCAAAAATCCTTGGCGAAGGCCACTACGACGGCAACTACTGGGTACCGGCAGAAGTGGATGTCTCAATAAGACGGGGATGGTTCTACCACCAGAAAGAGGATGCAGGGGTGCGCTCGCCTGAAAACCTGATGGAGCTATATTATTCATCTGTGGGCAGGAACAGCAACCTTCTTCTGAATGTGCCTCCCGACAGGAGGGGGCTTCTTCATGAAAATGATGTGAAATCGTTGCTTGCTTTCAAGGAGTTGCGCGATAAGGAATTCAGTATAGAGCTTGCCAGAGGGAAAAAATGCAGCGCCACTTCGGTCAGGGGCAAAGGATTTGAAGCATCAAGGGTCAGCGACGGCGACGGAGAAACCTTCTGGGCCGCAAAGGACGGGCAGACAAGCGCTGAAATAATCATCGACCTCGGCAGGGAGACTGAAGTGAACAGGGTGCTTATACAGGAATATATTAAGTTCGGCCAGAGGGTGGAGGAATACAGCGTGACTGTATTCACCGGCGGCAGCTGGAAGAAAGTTGTCGACGGGACCACGGTTGGCTATAAGGTAATCCGGAAATTCCCGCTCGAAAGGGCATCGAAAGTGAAAATCACCTTTTCAAAGGCCAGGGCCTGCCCCGTGATCTCCAACATTGAATTATTCCGTGCCCCGGGAAGCTGACGGTCTGCGGCTCGCCGTCTGCAGCCCGTTTGCGTTTGTCGTTTGTCGTTTGCCATTTGCCGTTTGTCGTTAGTCTTTTGCCGCAAGTACCTTGTCCCAATCACGAATTGAAAATTAATTATGAAAGCCGCAGTACTAACAGAATATGGTAAGATAATCCCCGCAGAGGTGAATATGCCCGCCACAGGTGAAAATGATGTCCTCGTCAGGATAAGATATGCAAGCATTTGCGGTTCCGACCAGCATATCTTCAGGGGTGAGTTTCATCCCAGAACAAAGCTGCCTCTTATCCCGGGGCATGAATTCGCGGGCATCGTGGATGCTGTCGGCAGCAATGTCACAAAGGTCAGTCCAGGAGAAAAGGTGACAGTCGATC
>JALOMK010000024.1 GCA_025455505.1 Bacteroidales bacterium | reverse complement strand
GGGAGGGCGGCTGCCGTTTCCCTGGCGGCCTGTTCGGCCGGAATGAATTCATAGAAAATTCCGTAATCAGGCATAAGCAGCATGCTGGTGTCCGACTGCTCATCCTGCATGCCAAAGAAGCCTTCCGAGGCATTGTATGTCTCCATGTACTGCATCTGGTCGCCTGCAATAAGCTTCCTGTACTGTTCCCTGTAAGGAGTGAAGCTGATTCCGCCGTGGAAAAAAACCTCTAGGTTAGGCCATACATCCAGGAGGTTGGTCTTGCCGGTATATTCAAGTATCTGTTTGATAAGAACAAGGTACCAGGACGGGACTCCCGACATGCTGGTGACATTCTCATTAATGCATGTTCGGGTTATCATTGCCAGCTTCTCCTCGAAGTCCTCGAGAAGGGCAATCTCCTTCTTCGGTGTTTTGATGAGTTCCGACCAGAACGGCGCATTCTCGAGAAGAATGGCCGAGAGGTCGCCGTACAGCGAACTGTTGCTGAACTTGTTTATTTTGTGGCTGCCCCCCAGTGTCAGGCCCTTGCCTGAGAGCAACTTTGAATCAGGCCTGTTCCGGAGGTAAAGCAGAATGATGTCCTTTGCGGCCCGATAGTGGCAATCCTCAAGTGCCTCGCGGCTCATTGGAATGAACTTGCTTTTCGATGCCGTTGTTCCGGAGGATTTTGCAAACCATTTAATTTCTCCCGGCCACAGCAGGTTGTTTTCGCCGTTCCTGATCCTGTCAACCCAGGGGATCATGTCGTCGTATGTATGCACCGGGACTCTCTCCTGGTAATCGCCAAGGGATTTTACAGATGAATATCCATATTTCGTGCCCCACTCGGTAAGTGCGGCTTTCTCGATAAGCGATTTAAAAGTCTTCTCCTGCACAGCAAGCGGGTTTTTCCGGAACAGGTCTATCTGTTCGGCACGGCCGGAATTAAGCCAGTTTATTATGCCCGGGATAAAATTCATTTGCGGTGACCTATGCCACGAATATAATCAAAAACTGAACACCTCCTTCAGCACTTCGAGCGAGTTGAAGCGTTTCAGACCGGGAAGATGAAGGGAATAATACCTTATGAGAGTGTCGAGGATCTCATTTCTAAGCCTTCCGTTAAGAGGTATACTGCCTATCGTCTCATATGAGGAGCTGAAGACCTTTGCAAGTACCTCCGATATTTCGGTGCCGGCGTAGATGCCATGCAGGGGAGGCACCATTACGAAGCCTCCATTCATCATGTCAAAGTATGCTTCTTCGCTGCTGTTTTTCCGACCGGGCTCAAATCCGAGGTAGCTGCTCAGTCCTGCCAGGAATCCGATATGGAAGTTTGCAAAATCCTCCTTCGAAGCGTCGAACCATTTTATAGCTTCCTCGAGGAAGTCAAAGAGCTCCTCATGCGGACTTTCCTCCCTCAGGACTGAAGTCAGCACTTCCCCGAGGAAAATTGCCACGCAGCTTTTCCTTATATCTGTAAAAACATTGTAGGGCGTGAAGGCCACGGCGAATTCCTTCAGCGACTGCACCTCCCTTGTATGCCTGTAGTACATCTCGAGGTCGAGTATGAACATTGGCTGGAAGAGGATGCTGTGTTTGCCTGCTTTTTTGTTCCTCAGACCCCTGACAATGAACGACTGCCTGCCGAATTTTCTTGTATAGAGCTGGGCTATTATACCCGAATCGGTATATTTCACCTGGTGAAGCACTATGGCCCTTGTCTTTTCGAGCATTGCGGGAGACCCTTAATTACACCGTAAAATTATTATATTTACGGTTCAAAGAGCCCTACGATGACGCTTATTAGCAACGACGAGCTTGTTAAACGCATTGCCCGCCTGGCAAGGCAGAACCAGGAGCTGGAGGAGCAGCTGCGAAGTCTCGGGAAACTGAATGAAAAGCTTGCTGCCGAGAATGAAAGGCTCAGGCAGGAAAGCGAGAAGGGAAGCGCTCATCTGACTCGCGATCATTCCCTGAAATTCAATATGGCCACGGTGCTCTTCGCTGACATTCACGGGTTTACAAGAATGGCAGATGATACAGACTCCTCAGCTCTTATGGATGAACTTGACGAGATACTCTTTGAGTTCGGCAAAACGGCTTCATTATACAAAATAGAGAAGATTAAGACTGTCGGTGACACATGGATGGCTGCCGGGGGGATTCCGGTGAAGAACATCACAAATCCTGTTGAGGTTGTTATGGCCGCAATTGAAATGCGGAACTTCCTTGAGGATTTTGAAGCGTCCAGACGGGGGCCCGGCAAACGCATCTGGGAGCTTAAGACCGGCATTCACACGGGGCCTGTTACTGCATCGGTTTCGGGCAAGAAAAAGATAAGTTACGACATTAAGGGCGACACTGTAAATACAGCCAGCAGGATAGAGGCGGTAGCTGAAAATGGAAACATCCTGATAAGCGTTATGACATATGAGCTTGTCAAGGAGTTCTTCGACTGCGAATATGCAGGAAAGCTGCCTGTGAAATACAAGGGCGACCTTCAGCTCTATGCCGTGAAGGGTCTGAAGCCCGAATTCTCTGAAGATGGCAGGGGGCTGGTGCCTAATGGCAATTTCAGGATAAAGTTCGGGCTTATCCAGTTCACCGACATCCAGGAGCTGATCCTTGACAAGCTTGAAAAGGAGTTGCCGCAACATCTTTACTATCATAATGTAAAGCATACAGTGGATGTTGTCACCGAGGTTGAGCTTATAGGATGGGCCGAAGGCTGTTCCGATGAGGAGATCCTGCTTCTCAAGACGGCGGCGCTGTTTCACGATGCGGGCCATACGGTTTCCTACGACGGGCACGAGATGCAGGGAACCGTACTTGCACGTGAAATGCTTCCGGCATTTGGTTACACGGCTGAGCAGATTGAAAGGATATGCTCACTCATTATGTCAACGAAGCTTCCGCCGAAGCCGAACGATCTGCTCGAAAGCATTATGTGCGATTCTGATCTCGATTACCTTGGCCGCAGCGATTTCATCCCGGTTTCGAACACACTGTATGAAGAACTTAAAGCCCTTGATAAGATGAGTTCGATAAACGACTGGAACAAGCTGCAGGTGAAGTTCATTTCAGGGCACCAGTATTTCACGAAGACGGCGCGGCGCTTGCGGGAAGTGAATAAGAGGCTGCAGATTGAAAGAATCAGGAGCCTTATAAGCGAGTGATATTTCAGTTTATTACAAGCAGCTTTGTTGCCACGGCCTGCGATCCGTCGGCGCTTGCACAGAAAACAATATATACACCCGTTGCAACCCTTTTTCCGTTGTATGTTTTAAGGTCCCATTCCGCCTGTCCTCCTTTTGATACAGTCCTGTATACAAGGTTGCCGCTGACATCGGTTATCCTTACCTGGGTGTCGCGCATGAGCCCGGTTATTGTAACATTGCCTTCATAATCCTCCCTGACAGGGTTGGGGAAAGAATAAACTTTCCCGAACTCTTCTCCTCCTTTGGTTGCAAGTCCCCGGTATGATACAATGCCTTCGGATGTCCCGAACCAGACATCGCCGCTTTTTTCGTCGATTGCAAGGCTTCCCACCGATGATGAGAATATGGGGCTGTTCCTGTCGTTGAAGCTGTGAATAAGCTGGCTGCCGTCAGCCGACACAAGATAGGCACCCGATCCGGCCGTACCTATCCATTTCCTGTTTGCCCCGTCAACCGCTATTGCCGTTACAGTTTCTTCCTTAAGCAGGTAATCATATATGTCGGTGCCGTCGTTCCTGGGCACTTTTGGCCTGCTTGCCCTTGGGTCCCCTTCAAATACCTCCCCGGGGTTGTAATAGACGAGAGGACCCTGGTCGGTCCCAACCCATATGGCCCCTTCGAGATCCTCCGTGAGAGAATATACCATTGAAATCACCTGGTTTTCGCTGTCCTTCACAAGCATCTTCCTGATCCTGTCGTCAGATGCATTTTCAGGAGTATTCCTGTCGTCAAGGACAAAGATCCCGTATCCGCGGGGAAGTACAACCCATTTATGTCCCCTCGATGTTATTATAATGTCGCCTATTGTTGGTGCGTCTATAGTTACAGGGTTGACAATCCAGCTTCCGTCAGGTTTAAGTGCCTTGATGCTTCCGGGGACACCTGTCTGTGTTATCCAGATGTTCCCCTTGCTGTCTTCTGCAATTCCGCAGATCCTCGAGAAGGGGCTTCCGGGGATGATCGACTGCAGGGGAGAATTGGATTCATTGTACTGCTTTACGAGGATATTGTCGCGGTATTCGAGCAATCCGTAGCCCCATGTGGTTACGTACATC
Organism: Bacteroidales bacterium; assembly: GCA_025455505.1. Lineage (GTDB taxonomy): Bacteria > Bacteroidota > Bacteroidia > Bacteroidales > VadinHA17 > LD21. The sequence continues at coordinate 8,465 of JALOMK010000024.1, read as the reverse complement.
CGGTTATTCTCCCTGCTGAGGCTATGGGCCCTCATGGCGTCAATATATGAGGAAGATGAGATATTGTTCCATTCATTACCCTCGAAGACGGAGACTTTCAGGGGAATGCCAAGGTTGTTCCACGAAGAGCTAACAGCCCCGGCGCAGATCATTGTTTTTCCGCCGGAAGACCTGATGCTGAAGCCGGTGTTCGATGCGGGACCGGGGATTGTGAGAGCGATGAATTCAGAAAAGTTCCTGCCTCTTACAAGACCTGCGCTTCGGTCGGCTATCCAGATATCCCCGTCACTGATCAGGGCCTGCGAAATATCAGGGGTGCCCCATCCATAGGTGCTTACCGTTCTGACAAGCGACCCGTTGATTCCGTATTCCCTTACCCTGTCAGGGGAAGTGATTGAGAAACCGCTGGCTGTATTCTCGAATGATAAATTGAAGATCCCGGGGACATAGGAGAATAGGATTGTTGAGGCGCCGACCTGGTAAACGAGGTCGCCACCTGCACTCGCATCAATATAGTTGACATAAAGCTTATCGCCTGATACTATTGCGGCTGTGAATTTTCCCGAAGGCTGGGCCAGGCTGTTGATCCTTGTCCAGTTCCCGAAGTAGGCAAGCCCGGGATCGGAAATGTCGGCCCTGAATACACCTTCGTCTGTAGCTGCATAAATGATTCCGTTGCCGAAGGCGACATCATAAACCTCCGGCAGGTCCGATGAAGATCCGGGCTTCCATGTGTCGTAAACTTCCTTTTTTGCAATGTCGAGCACGACTATCCCGAAGCTGCTGGCAAGATAAGCATATTTGCCGCTGCACCTGACCCTGTTTATAACCTTGTTCCCCGGGATGTATTTCATCATGATATCGGGAACGTTTGCAACTGAATTACTGCTGACGAAGTCGATATTTGTATTTGTATAGGCGATTACAAGTGTTTTTTGTTCCGGAGACCATCCTATTGTGCTTATTCCGGTCTCCGAAAGGCCGTTTATCTCAGAGAGTTTCTTCAGTTCGGCGTATTCCTTGTCATAGATAAGTATTGAAGATCCTGTTGAAGAGTAGATCTCGTCGCTGCCTGCAGCCAGCGATAATGCGCTGCCGTACATGAGATGGTCGCTCCAGGATCCCACAGGAGTCTGAGGGCTGGCGGCGGCGGACACCAGGGTCAGTATGAGCAGGAACAGGAATCTTGCCATACAGGTTAAACAGACAAACTTATTCTTTATTGTTCTTGGCTTCCCTTCGGGCCAGGAATAGCCGCAGGGCCTCAAAGGCCCGAGCCCTGTGCGATATTGTATTCTTCAGGGCGAGGCTCATTTCTGCAAATGTAAGTTCATGGCCCTCGGGCACAAATACAGGATCGTAGCCGAAGCCCTCGCTGCCTCTTTTTTCATTTATAATCCGGCCTTCTGCCACACCCTCAAAAAGGTGTTCGCGGCCATCGAGTATAAGAGCTATCACTGTTCTGAAGCGGGCTTTCCTGTTTGAGGTATTGCCAAGCAGTGATAACAGCTTATCAATGTTGTCTGATGGATTTTTGGCCTCTCCGGCGAAGCGGGCCGAATGTACGCCGGGGGCTCCTCCGAGGGCAGTCACTTCGAGCCCTGTATCGTCGGCAAAGACATTCATGCCGGTGAGCCTGTGCACATACCTTGCCTTTGAAAGTGCATTTCCCTCGAGTGTGTCTTCATTCTCGGGGATGTCTTCGGTAATGCCGGCATCGCTCAGGCTTCCGAGGCTGAAGGAAGAGCCCAGGATGCTGCCTATCTCCCTGATCTTGTGTTCATTTGCCGATGCGAATATAAGTTTGATCATCCTTTATGCAAAGCTGCAAAAGTAGTCAAAATTGGGCATACCTTTTGATCGCTCCCTTATTAATGCTACATTTGGGTAATATTTGCCGCGTCATGTCGCAATTCATTCATTCCCTGCCCGATTCAATTCTGCTGGTACTGCTGTTCGTGCCGCCGTTGCTGCTTGCACTTATTGCGGCATTCATAGTAGCGCGGCAAAAAGGGAAGATAGGGAAGCTTGAGCAGCTTGTACTGAGGAAGAGCGATGACCTGGCGGCTGAAAGAGAGAAACGGGAGGCTCTGCTTGCCAATTTTCTGCCTAAGATCACTGCAGGAGAGATCATGGCCAAGGGAAAGGCGGCAAAGGCCAAGTACAATTTTGTTACTGTTCTTTTTTCCGATATACAGGGCTTCACCAAGATTGCCGAGGAGATGAACCCCGAGGTGCTTATTGATGAACTCGACAAGTTTTTCTTCCACTTCGATTCAGTTGTTGAAAAGTACGGAATTGAAAAGATTAAGACTATCGGCGATGCCTATATGTGTGCGGGCGGTATTCCCGGGAAAAACAGGACAAATCCTGTCGAGGTGATACTGGCGGCGCTCGAGATGCGCACTTACATGTCGGGACTCAAGGAAAGTTCCATACTTGAGGGGATGAAATACTGGGACATCAGGATAGGTATTCATACAGGGCCGGTTGTGGCCGGGGTTGTCGGACAGAAAAAGCTTTCCTTCGACATCTGGGGCGACACGGTTAACATTGCAAGCAGGATGGAATCCTCGGGTGAAGGTGGAAAGATCAACATATCAGGCACGACATACGAGTTTGTGAAGGACTTCTTCGATGCAGAGTACAGGGGAAGGATGCCTGTGAAATACAAGGGCGACCTCGAGATGTATTTTGTACAGGGGATAAAGCCCGACCTCTGTGGTCCCGACGGCTCTCCGAATGAAAAGTTCCTGACGAGGATGAGGCTTCTCAGGATTCTCGATCTTGAGGAGATGGTCATAAGGATGTTCGAGGAAGATGCCCCGCCCAGCCTGTATTTTCACAATGCATCGCTTGTAAGGAATATCTGCAACCAGGTCGACCTTCTGGCAACGGCCCAACAGCTGCCGGAGGAGGATCTCGTGAACCTGAAGAGCGCTGCCGTGTTCCTGCTGGCAGGTTATGTTTCGGACTATTCAAAACCCATGGACGGCGCGCTTATCCTTCTTGAGAAGAAACTGCCCGAGTTTGGCTTTTCTGCCGCTAATGTTGAGGCTGCCAGGCAGCTGATAGAAAATTCATTTACCGACAGGTATTATTCACTCTCCGACAGGATATTGCACGACTCACTTTATGATTACCTTGGCAGGGTAGATTACATTCGCCTTACCGACAGACTGTTCAGGGAAATGTCCGAGTTCGGGTGGAAGTGCGACAGGAAAGCCTGGCTTGAGATACAAAGGAAATTCCTTGCGGAGCACGATTTCCTCACCGACACGGCAAAAATGCTAAGGAGCGTGCCTGCGGAAGAACAGGTCAAAGCCCTGTCCGTATATGAATCATAGCAGAATTCGCTTCAAATGCTTCAGGGATAGGTAAGAAAAATGTACTTTTACCCGCTGTAAAAATTACCTTTTGAATATGGAAGCTCCTGACTGGAAAAACCTGCCCTTCGGATACATGAAGACAGACTATAATGTCCGATGTCATTACAGGAACGGCAAATGGGGTGAACTTGAAATTTCCTCTTCGGAATACATTGATATTCATATAGCTGCAACCGGGCTTCATTACGGGCAGGAGGCCTTTGAAGGTCTCAAGGCCTACATGGGAAAAGACGGCAGGGTGAGGCTTTTCCGCTGGGAAGAGAATGCAAAGAGGCTTATTCTCTCTGCTGGAGGTATAATAATGGCTCCCTTTCCCTATGAACTTTTCAGGGAGGCTCTTTACAAGGTTGTTGAACTCAACAGGCGCTTTGTCCCGCCATACGGGTCAGGGGCCTCACTTTACATACGCCCGCTATTATACGGAAGCGGTGCCGAGGTGGGAGTGAAGCCGGCATCGGAATATACGTTTTTAGTGTTTGTGACCCCTGTAGGTCCATATTTCAAGGGAGGGGTGAAGCCTGTTGACATGCTGATATGCCGCGATATCGACAGGGCTGCTCCGAAGGGAACAGGTATATACAAGGTCGGCGGCAACTATGCGGCCAGCATGAGGGCAATTATTGCAGCCCGCGACGGCGGGTACGCCAATACAATCTTCCTCGATGCAAGGGAGAAAAAGTATATTGATGAGTGCGGTCCGGCTAACTTTTTCGGGATAAGGGACAATACCTACGTAACACCGAAGTCGGAGTCGATATTGAACTCAATAACAAATATGAGTCTTCTCGACATTGCTGCGAGCCTTGGCATGAAGACCGAGCGCAGGCAGGTGCCTGTTGAGGAGCTCGGTATGTTTGAGGAGGCCGGGGCCTGCGGTACGGCAGCTGTCATAAGCCCGATAAGGAAGATAGTTGATCCTGAAAATAACATAATATACGAATATTGCAGGGACGGGCAGCCGGGACCGCTGACTATGAAGCTTTACAACAAGCTTACGGCGCTGCAGTGCGGCGACGAGGAAGACACCTTTGGCTGGGTAAGCATACTCTAGTTTGTTAACGACTGCAAGACCGCATCCGCCGGCTGGCGGAGCAAGACCGCAAGACCCAAGACCCAAGACCGCAAGACCGCAGGACTATGAAAATGATGAAAACCAAGGCTTCAGAATACTCCGGAACACGCTTGAAAAGCTCCTACCTGACACTTGTAATAAGCGTCTCGCTTGTGCTTTTCCTTCTTGGGATACTGGGGCTTGTCCTTATAAATGCAAAAACTCTTTCAGACTATTTCAGGGAGAGCCTTTCATTTTCGGTGATGCTCGATGACAATGCAAGGGAGGCCGACATAAGAATGCTTCAGAAGGATCTTGATGCCAAGCCCTACGTAAAGTCCACGGAATACGTATCGAAAGAGGACGCTGCGGCCAAGATGAAGGAAGATCTCGGGGAGGACTTTATCAGCTTTATCGGCGACAACCCCCTGCCGCCTTCGATAGATGTTTACCTGTATGCAGGTTATACAAGGCCTGACAGTGTTGTTAAGATAGAGAAATACGTGTCGGAATACCCCTTCGTGAAGGAAGTTTATTACCAGGAATCACTGCTCTTTCTTATTAACGAGAATGTGAACAAGATAAGCCTGTTCCTCCTCGTGATAAGCTCCTTCCTGCTTCTGATAGCTCTTACAATAATAAACAACACTATCAGGCTTGCCATTTATTCGAGGCGCTTCCTTATAAGGACAATGCAGCTTGTTGGCGCAACCAGGGCCTTCATACGCAGGCCTTTCCTCGTTCAGAGTGCCTTTCACGGGCTGATCGCGGCCCTTATCTCGATGGTGCTGCTGATGGGGCTTCTCTATCTCATTGAAAAGGAATTTTTCAGGATGTTCACGCTTGAGAGCACAAGGCTGCTTATCCTTCTCGGAGTGTTTCTGATAGTAATTGGCATCCTCATAAATATAGTTTCGACATATTTTTCCGTTAACAGGTATCTTTCAATACCAGAAGATAAATTATACAACTGACACGATGAGTACGAAAAAAGAAAAGGAGAAGGGAGAAAATACAGGCTTTGCGCTTCCCCGTGAGAATTACAGGCTTCTTGGAATCGGATTTCTTATAATAGTTGCCGGCTTCCTCCTGATGCTCGGAGGCAAATCTGAGAGTCCCGACAAGTTCAGCGAGGACATCTTCAGCTTCCGCAGGATAACGCTGGCCCCCCTTGTAGTCCTGGGCGGATTCATTTTCGAGATCTGGGCCATAATGAGAAAACCAAAACAGTAGAGTGGCGTTTGGCTTTCCAATTTTAGTCACTCCAGTCACTCCCAACTCCAGCTCACTTCTTATATACTTTCACTGAACATGAATTTTCTTGAAGCCATAATACTTGGTTTGATCCAGGGTCTCACCGAGTTTCTGCCTGTGAGCAGCTCCGGGCATCTTGAACTGGGTAAGTACCTCTTTGGCATCGACCATGAGGCCAATTTCTATTTCTCGATAGCTGTTCACGGTGCAACGGTGCTTAGTACCCTTGCAGCGCTGCACAAGGAGATATGGGATCTTCTGAAAGGTGCTTTCCGGTTCCGGCTCAACGAGGAAACGGTCTACATCCTTAAGCTTATAGTTTCGATGATACCCGTCGCCATAGCCGGCCTTTTCCTGAAGGAGATAGCCGAACGCTTTTTTACCGGGAATATGATATCGCTGGGTTTTGAATTCCTTGTTTCTGCACTTTTCCTTTTAATGACGCTCTGGATCCGTCCGAAGGAAAGACCGATAAGCTACCGGGATTCTTTCATTATAGGCCTTGCCCAGGTTCTTGCCATACTTCCCGGGATATCGCGTTCGGGAGCGACAATAGCAACCGGGATGATGCTCGGGAACAGGAAGGCTGACATAGCGAAATTTTCCTTCCTGATGGTGCTGGTTCCGATTATCGGGGCCAATCTTGTCGAGCTGCGTTCGGGTGATTTTTCGAGGGAAGGGACCTCGCTTGCCGTAATTGCTGCAGGTTTTGTAACAGCCTTTGTTTCGGGATATATCGCATGCAGGTGGATGATAAGCATTGTAAGGAAGGGCAACCTGCTCTGGTTTGCAGTGTACGTTGGTCTTGCCGGCATATTCACGCTTCTGCTCGGACTGAATGTCTTCTGAGAAGCTTTCATATTTTGAGGAGGGGCAGGTGCTGCTCTTTGACAAGCCCCTCTACTGGACGTCGTTCGATCTCGTGAACAAGGTCAGGATAATGATAAGGTCGGCTTTCGGCATTAAGAAAATAAAGGTAGGTCATGCTGGCACGCTCGATCCGCTTGCATCAGGTCTTATGATAATTTGCACGGGCAGGGCTACGAAAAAGATTGACAGCTTCAGGGATCTTGACAAGGAATATGTTGCGACAATAAAGGCGGGGGCCACAACTCCCTCCTATGATCTGGAAACAGAAACAGATGCTGCATATCCCACTGATCACATCACGGAGGAGCTTGTAATTAAGGCGCTCGAAAGTTTCCTAGGCGAACAGATGCAGGTACCCCCGGCATATTCTGCCAAACAGATTGACGGCAAACGCTCTTACGAGTTTGCAAGGAAGGGTATTGAACGTGAGATCAAGCCTGTGAGTGTTGTATTCAGGGAAATGGAGCTTCTTTCGTTCAGAATGCCTGAGATTAGGGTAAGGATAGTGTGCAGCAAGGGGACATATATACGGACTTTTGCGCATGACCTTGGGAAGGCGCTGGGAAGCGGCTGTTATTTATCGGCTCTCGAGCGGACTGCAATAGGCTCATTAAGAGTCAGTGAAGCTTATAACCTCGAAAAATTTGAAAATTTCATTGAACAAATGAAACAAAACGGATATTAGTGCGTATAAAGGATTTCTTAAATTTAAATTGGACCATATAAATCTATGAAATTATCGAAGTTCAGGTACAATCTGCCCCAGGAGTTGATTGCTTTATATCCTTCTGCCAACAGGGATGAGTCGAGGCTTCTTGTCGTTGACAGGAAGACAGGGGAGTTGCAGCACAGGGTTTTCAAGGAGATTACTGAATATTTCAGCGAGCATGATGTATTGATCTTCAATAATACAAAAGTATTCCCGGCAAGGCTTTATGGAAACAAGGAGAAGACGGGAGCTGAGATTGAGGTATTTCTTCTGCGTGAGTTGAACAGGGAGCAGCGTTTGTGGGACGTGCTTGTGGATCCGGCCAGGAAGATAAGGATAGGGAATAAGCTGTATTTCGGGGAGGATGACCTTCTTGTTGCGGAGGTCATTGACAACACGACCTCGAGGGGCAGGACCCTCAGGTTTCTCTTTGACGGCACCTATGAGGAGTTCAAGCAGACGCTTTATGTTTTGGGCGAGACACCGCTGCCAAAGTTCATTAACAGGAAAGTTGAGCCGGAGGACAGCGAGCGTTACCAGACGATTTTTGCAAAGCATGAAGGGGCTGTTGCGGCGCCGACTGCCGGGCTTCATTTCAGCAGGGAGCTGCTTAAGAAACTCGAGATAATAGGAGTTGACTTCGCCGAGATCACGCTTCATGTGGGGCTTGGCAATTTCCGCAGCGTGGATGTTGAGGATCTCACAAAGCACAAAGTCGATTCTGAGCGGATTAAAATTACTGACGAGTGTGTTCAGATTGTGAACCAGGCCAAGGAGAACAAGCACAGGATCTGCGCGGTTGGCACGACTGTCGTCAGGACTGTTGAGAGTTCAGTGTCGACTGACGGTTACCTGAAGCCCTATGACGGATGGACGAACAAGTTTATATTCCCGCCGTATGAGTTCAAGGTTCCCGACATGATGATAAGCAATTTCCATTTGCCTTATTCAACGCTTCTCATGATGGTGTCGGCCTTTGCGGGTTACGATCTGCTTTTCGAGGCATATAAGGTGGCTGTCAAGGAGAAGTACAGGTTCGGGACTTACGGGGATGCAATGTTAATTGTATAGTGAGACTGTTACTTTCTTTGTCCTGACACAAAGAAAGTAACCAAATCCGCCGGCTGGCGGAGAGGCTGCAGATAATTTTGGGGCTCATGTTTTGATTCTTGCCCGCGCAATACAACTCGTC
>JALOMK010000023.1 GCA_025455505.1 Bacteroidales bacterium | reverse complement strand
AAGTTCGATCCGGATATTATTTCTGGTCGCAGATTTTTTATTCAGGTCAAGTATAAGGTCAGCAATCTTTAATTCCCTTGATGTATGAATCAGGCCTGACCGGCGTTTGGTTAAAGCTTTTATTCTGGCCAGCAACTCGGCAAATTCAAAAGGTTTTACAAGGTAATCATCTGCTCCTGAATCGAAACCGCTTACTTTGTCTTCAGTGGTGCCTAAAGCTGTAAGCATTAAAACAGGCATATCCAGTCCTTTTTCCCTAATCCTCCGGCACAGGTCGTAACCATTAATTTTTGGAAGGATAACATCAAGAATTATAAGGTCAAAGCCCCCTTTCGCTGCAATAATCTCGCCCAGTTGCCCATCATATGCAACGGTGGTTTCATAGCCATTTTCAGAGAGACCTCTTTTCAGGAATTCGACAACCTGAGGTTCATCTTCAACTATCAGGATTTTCATAAGCTGAACATTAAAGGCAAAAGTCAGATTCAAAATTAAGAAAAAGAGGAGGTATGAGAAGCAAGTTGTTAAGTATCTTCCTAAGTATTGTTTGTGTTCTGCTTATTATGCTGCATCTAATTTTTTCCCCACCAGTCAGGATGAATCAGGATCTGAATTCTGTCTCCCGGCCTGGACGATTCCAATATGTTGAGGATTCCCGGAAAACCTTCCGGGTCGTTCCATTTGCCGCCTGAGTCGGAAATGTAAAGACTGTAATCCGTAAAATAAGCCTCATATTTAAATCCGTATTCTTTAAGACTATGATTTCCAATCGTGTAAGCTTTCCCTTCATATCTTACCGAGTCGCTTTTCGCATAGTCAGAAAATATCTGGTAATTGGGGACAGTTAACTTGGCCAGCTGCGATCCATGTGAGGCTGTTCCCCTGATTTGTATACCCAGTGACTTGTAGAAGCTTAGTTCCTCCTTGTTAAATTGCCAGGGATCCATCTTATGGATGATCATAACTGAAAGAAGGTCGTTATGAATTCCGATTTCGGCGCCGGTAGCGGCTATCTTCTTAAACAGAACATCGATTCCCGGGGACCTCACAAGCTTTTTTTCATCGATACTGCCGTAGTACTCAGCAGTAGCCAGAAAATAATAAGTAGCCCGGATCCCGGATCTCATTTCAAGCTCTGCCATCTCCAGTGCCTTAAACGGATTGAAATCAACGTCGTGCCTCATGCCTACAATGACTTTTGATTCGTCAGATGTCTTCCTCATATCATTAATTGGCAGCACTTTGAATTTTGGCTGGGATAATATATCAAGCATAAGTGTATATTGTTCCCAGGTAAATACAGCATACCTGTCGTATTTGCTGCGGATAATTGTTTCTGTCCCGGCGTATGCAGGTATGGGCTCCTCCGCAGCGGGATTTGATTCCTGAATATTTTTCGGACCATCGACAATGATAAATAAACTTCCCAGCAGAACAGACATTTTTATAAAATCCGGCGATGAAGATAAAATCATTGATTCTTCGTAAGTAATAGTGATTCAGGTTTCCGGGTTGACTGTGTGCAATTATTTTTTCTGTATCAGCAGCCAGGTATCCGAATACTCAGGGAATACCCTTCTTATCCTTCTTATATCTTCGCGGGCTTCAGTAATATTATCTGTTGCCAGAACAGATATTCTGTATAAACCCGCCTCATTCAGCAGTATTTCGGAACTGATTCCCTCTTTGAGGATTTTCGACCGGAACCTTTGGGCATTATCAGGATTCCTATATGACCCTATTATTACGAAATATCTGTGCGGATCAGGATCTCTGTCATTTATCGGGACAAGCTTCTCCTCGATTTCCTTAATCTCGGGTAAGGGTTCACTGACCTGAACCACTTCTGTTACCGGATCAGTTTTATCCGGATTATCTTTCTTGCTGTTCCGGAGTTTTTTATTCACTCCGGCACATGAGGAAAATATAATTGTGACGCAGACAATCAAATAGATATAATTCTTCATGCTTGTAGGGAATTATCACTGCTACTAACTTCAAATTCCTTTTGCTTACGCCAGCGATTGGGAAACTGCCGTAAGGTGATTTGTTGAACCGGGGGAAAGGCTTATTTAAGCTGAATCCTGCAGGTTCCTATCCTGTTCTCTCCCGACATTATCTGAATCTGGTATTCCCCTTTTGATAATTTCTCTTTTGGGGCATAGTTCAGAATTACCTGGCGCGATTGTTCAAATTCTCCTGTTGATGAAGACAGGCTGGCGGTAAGGTGAGATGTTCTGAGAGGAAAAGACAAGGTCAGGTTTTTGTCTTTTTCATCAATCACATTTCCGGCAGGTGTAAGGATCTTGAATGATATGGCTTCAGTCAGGGTTCCGGGAACCTCGAAGGCTATGTTTAGTTTTTTTGTCCTTGATGCCTTAATGACAAGTTTTTCAGGGTTATTTCCACGGGTGGCTGTGCTGAGGAAATTTTCCGACCTGAACTTGCGGGCATTCTCAAGTTGCTGAGCCAGGGCTGTCATTTGAGTTTCCAGTGAAGTGATTGAGTTTTGCATCTCTTTGTTCAGGGTAGCAATCCTGTCATTTTCTTCCTTAAGCCTTGAAGATTCCCTTTGAAGATCGATATGGACTTTTTTCAGCTCCTCCAGCTCCTTCTTGCTTGTTTTCAACGACCTGTTTTCACCTGCCAGAGATTTTATCTTCTTCTCATTTTCAACAATATTTGCCTCATTTGCGGCTAGCAGTCTCTTGAAATCTTCATTTTTCCGATTCAATTCATCGAATTCAGATTTAAGCTTACCCAGGTCCTTTTCATATGATAATTTCTCTGAAAGAAGTCTTTCCGAAACCAGTTTCTCCTTTTCAAGGTTCTTCCTGGTTCCTGAATTAGTCACCGCATTAATGATCAGCCAGATAAGCAAGATAGTTCCTGCCACCGCTCCTGTATAGATTATTGTTTTTTTCATTTTTGAATAATTTTTGTTTGTACTGGCAGCAATTATATCAACTGTTTATTAAGCAGGCATTAATGTGAGATTAAGAAGACATTAATTAATTATTACTGTTGGGTAAGGTGCCTTTGCCGAATTAAATGTCAAAAGCAAAGCACTTCGTTGAATAATTCATTCTTCACTTAAATAATGAGAAGCAGTCAACGGCTTACATATATCGGAATTTATTAATTTTCGGAAAATTCCCGGAATGAGACTGCCGTTAGCTTCAGATATTCAGGATGCTCTTAATCGTATCAGACCATATATTCACAGGACTCCTGTTCTTTGTTCGTCACAACTTAACAGGAATTTCGGGTGTGATTTATTCTTCAAGTGCGAGAACTTCCAGAAGGTGGGGGCATTTAAATTCCGGGGAGCAACAAATGCTGTTCTGTGCCTATCCGATGAAGAAAAGCGCAGGGGCGTCGTGACACATTCTTCGGGAAACCATGCCGCGGCCCTGGCTCTTGCAGCCGCGATGAACGGTGTGAAGGCCTATATAGTGATGCCTGAAACAGCGCCGGAAGTTAAAAAGAATGCAGTGGCTTCATACGGCGCTGATATTACATTCTGCAAGCCAACACTTCAATCAAGGGAGGAGACGACTTTTGCGATAATGGAAAGGACCGGGGCTGTACTTATCCATCCCTACGACAACTTCAATGTTATCTGCGGACAGGGAACAGCGGCCCTCGAGCTGATGGAGGAGAAGCCTGATCTTGATATTGTTGTGGCTCCTGTTGGAGGGGGCGGGCTGATGAGTGGCACCTCAGCACTTGTTAAGGGCACAGGCAGTTCAACACGTGTGATAGGTGCAGAACCCTTCAATGCGAGGGATGCATACCTGTCATTCACCTCGGGGGCCCTTGTGCCTTCAGACAATCCCCGGACTGTTGCCGACGGGCTTCTTACTTCTCTGAGTGAACTTACTTTTGCTGTAATAAGAAAAAATGTCGACATGATACTTACTGCACAGGAGGAGACTATAATAGAATGCATGCTTCTTGTATGGGAGAGGATGAAGATAGTCATAGAGCCTTCATCGGCAACTGTGCTTGCTGTAATAAGGGAAAATCCTTCAGAATTCAGGGGGCGGCAGGTGGGTCTTATTGTCTCTGGCGGTAATGTCGATTTCAGGAAACTGCCTTTCTAGATCTTCTTTTTAAACCAGGCCACAACAGGGTAATGATCGGAAAACCTTACCCTGAGGATGTCGAAATGACTGTTTACTATCTTTTTATCATAAAGTATGTAATCTATCCTGTTGGGAGGATAATTTCCCTTGTAGGTGAATCCTGCACCATAACCTGAAGTGACGAAGGAATCATTCAAACCTGACCGTAGTTTCCTGTATGCGTATGAAACCGGAGTGTCGTTGAAGTCACCGGCGACAATGACCGGGAAAGGAGAGCTGTTTACATGTTCCTTCACCCTTATGGCCTGTCCTGCCCGCCTGACGAAGCCATTTCTCAGGCTGAGCGACAGGTCCTTTACTTCATTCACTGATTCCTTTTCGTCAGGGTTGGTCATATCCTGGAGGAAGGAATTGCTTATCCTTTTAAGCCTGAACGACTGCAGGTGATTGTTGTAAACGCGAACAGTGTCATCACCTATCAGGAGATCGGTATATATAGTCAGGCTCGAAGATCCCTTGTGTACTATCTCGCCTTTTCTCAGAACAGGGTATTTTGTAAAGGTTGCTATACCATAATACCTGTTCTTGCCGCTTGCAATCATCTTGAGATGTGAACGGTATCCGCTTCCGAGCATCTTTCTCAGTTCTGCCTCCTTCCTTGAAATATTCCCTGTGATATAAAATTCCTGGAGGAGTATTATGTCTGCATTCTGTGCTTTAATGAAATTCATTATCCTGGCTTCGGTAGCCGGGCCGCCGTTCTTCTCATAATAATTGAAAAGGTGGATATTGTAGCTCAGTACCTTGAATGTGTTCTCCTTGTCTTCCCCGGGTTTGCCAAGCTTAATGTAGTTTGAAAAGTGAGTAAAGCCTGCAGCGATCACAACAATTGATATTGCCGCCTCATATCTCAGAAGCATCAGCCAAACAATTGCAATAAAGATGTTAAGAAGAAGAATATACGGATAAGCAAGTCCAAAGAAGGCTGGCAGTGCTGTAACACCCGGATTTACATGGGCGGCAAGGTAGGACATCACAAGTGAAAGCGCCAGGAGAATGTTGACAGCCAGAAGGACTCTATGAAGGATCTTCTTCAAAAGCAATGTGATTTAAATGCTAATATAACTCTATTTTTTCTGACTTTCCCTGAAGAGGGTTTCCTTCTCCTCCTTCGTAAGGCTCTCGTAGCCACCTTTCGAGATCTTGTCGAGGATTGCATTTATACGTGCCTGGTGCTCAGCCTTTCTAATGTTGTATTCCATGTCGTCGGCCTTTTTCCTGTATGTCACTTTCATTTTTTTGCGCGGCCTGAAAAATATAACAATCGAGTCGAGCAACCTGTTCAGGTACTTTCCTGCATCTCGTCCCCGGCGGAGGTTTAAGGTATAGAAGTACCCGAATACTGCGCCGCCGATATGTGCAAGCTTGCCTCCCGAATTGACAGAGAAATCCATGAAGGAAGTAAGGATGAAAATCGCAAGGGCCACGTACTTTATCCTCACCCGGCCCAGGAGAAAAAGGTGGACGGGATAATCGGGGACATAGGCAGCTGCGGCAACGACAATCGCCATTACAGAGGCGGAAGCCCCGATCGCCACCGATTCGCCTACTATTGAATCGAATACAGGGAAAATGTTAAAGGATAGAATATATAGAACAGAGCCGCTTATTCCACCGAGGATATAAACGGCAACAAGCTTGCGCTGGTCGAGGAACTCAAGGAAGATCTTCCCGAACCAATATAGCCAGAGCATGTTGAAGAGTATGTGCCAGATATCCTTATGAACGAACATGTATGTGAATACTGTCCATGGCCTCATGGCAAGCGCGCCGGGCGAAGCAGGAACGGCAAGGAAGCCTGTCAGCAGGCCGGCAAGGGTCTCATTCCTGAAAAGGTAGCCGGCAACGGCGGCAAGTGTAAGAGCAAGGAAGACAGCAACATTGATGTAAATGAGCCGTATCAGGGCATTTCCCTCCCTGAAGTTCCTCCTTATGTCGTCCCAGATTCCCATTAATAGAGAGTATGAGTTGTTTTACGCCAGTACCTGATGAGTATGTAACCGAATATCATTCCCCCGAGATGAGCTGCATGTGCTATGTTGCTGCTTCCTCCCTGGCTGAAGGCAAGGAACAGTTCAATAAGCCCGTAGCCGAAAACAAGATATTTTGCCTTGATAGGCATGGGAGGGATAAGAAGCAGGAGCTCTGTGTTGGGGAAAAGTACACCGAAGGCAAGAAGTACGCCGAATACTGCCCCGGAGGCACCTACGGTAGGGGTATTGAGGAGCCTCTGGAGATCCTGCATGTTCCCATCGGAGAATAACCTGCCTTCGCTGAAAAACTTGCTTCCTTCTTCAAGGACAAGCTGAAGATCGGAAGGATCGAGAGCCCTGGCATAGCCAATATATTCAAATGCAATTACAGTCTCATGCACCAGGGCGGCCCCAAGTCCGCAGACAAGGTAATAGATGAGGAAGCGTTTTGGTCCCCAGACGCTTTCAAGAACCTGGCCGAATATGTAGAGTGCATACATGTTGAAGAACAGGTGTCCAAGGCCGCCGTGAAGGAACATGTGAACTATAATCTGTACAGGCATGAAATGTTCGGATTTTGGGAAATAGAGTCCCAGGAGCCTGTTTATGTCTATGTTGAATGTGCTTCCCGCCACAAAGGTTACAAGCAGCATCAGGACATTTATCATGATGATGTTCTTGACTACCGGCGGCATGCCGGAAAAACCTCTTCCGTATCCTATCATCTCTTTACAGTTTTATTCTTATTAGCTTTCCCTGAATCTCTTGTCAACTTCCTCAAGTGTAATTATGCTTATTACCGGTTTTCCCCCGGGAGAGTAGTTTGGTGCCGAGCAGGAGAAAAGCATGTCGAAAAGGTTTTCCATCTCGCTTCTCGACAGCGGTTTCCCGTAAGGAATTGCAGAAGCACCTGCCATACCGGCAGCAACTTTTTCAATTAAGGCCCGTCCCGGATCTGACTCGCTTTTCTTGTATTCCTCAAGGAGGATTTCAAGCATTTCAACAGGATCCTCATTTATGCTGTCGGCCGGGCGTCCGGAGATTATTACGGTGTAGTCACCCGCAAACCTCAGCACGAAGCCAAGCACCCTGAGGTAGTCATCTATTTCCTCCAGCAACAGGTAATCGGCAGGATCCATTTTAACAGTCACAGGGAAAATATCTGCCTGGCTGACAGGCTCATTGCTGCCTGCAGAGGCTATGAATTTCTCATAGAGCACCCTTTCATGGGCCCTCTTCTGGTCGATCAGCATGAGTCCTGATTTGACAGGTGCCACGATATACTTGTTCTTTACCTGGAGAAGCCTTCTTTCATTCTCGTTAAAGCCACGCAGCCCTTCCGGGTTCTCGTTTTCCTTCTCAAAGGCATTGTAAAGCCTTTCCCAGTTTTCAGTGTTTTCCCTTTCGAACCTCTCCGCCGGGTCCTGCCTGTTCCCTGCAGAATGCTCATTTCTGAATGGATCGTAGCCTGCATTCAGTTCAATTGAAGGCGGTCCGGGTATCAGGCCGGTATTCGTCCTCACCGGGATGTCGATGAGGGCCTCGTTTTCAAAATCAAGTGAGGGCACAATGTTGAATTTCCCGAGAGCTTCGCGCACAGAGGCCATCAATATCTGCCAGATAGCCCTTTCATCCTCGAACTTGATCTCTGTCTTAGTGGGATGAATGTTAATGTCGATCGATGCCGGGTCGGCCTCCATGAAGATGAAGTATGATGGGATGGCTTCCGCCGGGAGTATGTTCTGGTAGGCTTCGGCAACGGCTTTGTGAAAGTAGGGATGCTTCATGAAACGCCTGTTCACGAAGAAAAACTGTTCGCCGTAGGTGCGGCGTGCGTTCTCAGGCTTCCCGATGAAGCCTCCTATTTTTATAAGTGTTGTATCGGTTGATACTGTAATGAGTTCATTGTTTATCTGCTTCCCGAATACACCTATTATCCGCTGTCTCAGGTTTGCCGGCGGAAGGTTGTAGATCTCGGTGTTATTGTGGGTGAGTGTGAACCTTACGTCGGGGTGAGCCAGGGCTATCTTCTGGAATTCGTTTATTATGTGACGTATTTCGGTGTTATCCGATTTAAGGAATTTTCTTCGTGCCGGGATATTGAAGAAGAGATTCTTGACAGAGAATACAGATCCTACGGGGCAGCTGCATGGTTCCTGCACTTCGGTTTTAGATCCGCTTATTACAATAAGGGTTCCGGTTTCGTCGGAAGCCCTGCGGGTCTTCAGCTCCACCATTGCAACTGCGGCTATGGAGGCAAGTGCTTCTCCCCTGAATCCCTTTGTTGTTATTGCAAACAGGTCCTGTGCCGTTGTGATCTTCGATGTTGCATGCCTTTCAAATGAGAGACGTGCATCTGTCTCAGACATGCCGGAGCCATTGTCGGCTACCTGTATCAGGGTTTTTCCCGAATCCCTGATCAGGACCGATATCTCTCCCGCACCCGCGTCAACGGAATTCTCGACAAGCTCCTTTACCACAGAAGCAGGTCTCTGAATTACCTCGCCGGCTGCAATCTGGTTTGCAACAGAATCGGGTAGCAGTCTGATAAGGTCAGTCATCTCCTGGATTTTCTTTTTCGGATGCCGTAATTACGGCCTGTTTTCAGCCACCTGCAAATATATAAATAATTGAATGATCCCTGCCGCTTCAGTGTATTAGCCTGCCTGCCTTATTGCTATCTTTGGCGAAAACGTGCTTATGCGAAAACACCCTTTATTGAATATTCTGCTTTTGCTGCTCTTTGCCGCTTGTTCAGGAGAGGAAGAAAGCAATGAATTAAAGGTGATTACATTTAATATAAGGTACGACAATGCCGGCGATGGCGCTAATGCCTGGCAGCACAGGGCGGTCCAGGTTGCCTCTTTCCTCAACGAGGAGAAACCGGCGCTCCTGGGCATGCAGGAGGTACTGCTGAGGCAGTACGAGTATCTCGATTCAGCGCTTGCCGGTTATGGATCTGTGGCTGTGGGAAGGAACGACGGAGCCCAGGGTGGTGAGATGAATCCTGTCTTCTACGATGAGGCAAGGCTTGAACTTTTAGGATCGGCAACATTCTGGCTCTCGGAGACGCCGCAAGTGCCGGGCTCAAAGGCCTGGGGATCCTCTTTGCCAAGGATAGTGACCTGGGTGAAGTTCTCAGACAGGAAGACCGGGCAGCAGTTTTTCATGTTCAATACGCACTTTGCACATGATTCCGATTCTGCAAGGGTCAGAAGCTCCTCGATGCTGCTCAGCGAGGCTGAGAGGATTTCAGAGGGACTTCCATTCATTATTACTGGCGACATGAATATGGTCCCTGATAGTCGCGGCTACATGATACTGACAGAGCAGGACAATCCCGAAAGCCTTCTGAGCGATTCATTTGTTGTTTCAGCTGCAAAGCCGTTTGGGCCCAAAGATACATTCAACGGGTTTAAAGATACAGCAGGGCAGGGAAGAATCGATTATATTTTTGTAACACGGGGATCGGAAGTTCTTTCGCACAGGACAATTTTCAGGAAGGACAGGGGGGTGTTCATATCCGATCACTGGCCTGTTATTGCAGGAACAGTGCTGAGACGCGATTAAGCCACTTTCCTGTACCTGTTCACGGCAAGTGCCGTGAATGCTACTGCTATTACAGAAAGCGATATAAGCTCCCTTGCAAGATCAGCGGCAGTTGAGCCTTTCAGCATCAGCATCCTGTTGACTCTTATGAGATATGCCACAGGATTTATGAGGTTGAAATTCTGGGCCCATCGCGGCATGCTCTCAAAGGGCGTGAATATCCCGCTCATCAGGATGAAGACTATCATACAGAAAAAGGCAACGAACATGAACTGCTGCTGGGTTGCTGAGAATGTCGAAATAAAGAGTGCCATTCCCAGCACCGCAACAAGGAAAACCGTGCTGCTGAGGAACATCAGCATAATGTTTCCTTCGAAGGGTACACTGAATGCTATCCTTCCTATAGTAAGCCCGATTGCAAGGTCGGCCAGGCCAATAAGCAGGAAGGGCACCATCTTTGCAATTATGAACTGGTGCTTTCTTACCGGAGTGACGTTGATCTGCTCTATTGTGCCTATCTCTTTTTCCCTAACCATGTTCAGCCCTGCAAGGAGAAAACCAATGGCCGTAACAAGAATTACGAGTATTCCCGGCAGCATGTAATACTTGTAGTTTAACGCTTCATTGTACCAGTACCTGCTTGTGACGTTTATAAGCGGCAGGGCGGAGAGCCCGATGGCTGATGCTGCTGCCGTTTCCCTGCTGAAATCCATTATTATTCCGTTCAGGTAGGCCCATGTGAGCTGGGCAGTACTTGCATTTATTGCATCGACTGAAGCAAGGACTGAGGCCTGTTCGCCGCGGCCTATCTTTTCGCTGAAGTCATCGGGGATTTGAAGTGCCACCTGGCATTTTCCTTTATGGATAAGACTGTTTGCCTCCTCTTCGGAGAAGGTGGAGGAGCTGACCCTGAAAAATGTCGAGCCTGTCAGCTTCCCTGCCAGCGCCCTTGATTCGGGTGAAAGGTCCCTGTCGATAATTGCGAGATTTACCTTTTTGATCTCAAATGTGACAGCCGGAACCAGTATCAGCATCTGCACTATCGGCACCGCAAAAATGGCCTTTGATATGAATTTGTTCCTGAAGATCTGGAGGAACTCTTTCCTGATAAGAAAGAGAATTGTTCTCATCGCAGCCCCTTTATGTTTAATTTCTTGTTTTTCATTTCTTTCTGTTCCTGTTGCGTGCTCCCCGGCTGTTCCCGGTGCACGCACCCTTGTTCTTTCTTCCTGTCGCCGGCTATTCAAGCCTTATCCTGAAATTTCTTACGCTGAGCCCTATAAAAAGCAGGGTCATTCCGAAAAGAACGAGTGTCTCCTTCCATATGTACATGAATCCTGTTCCTTTTATCATGATAGCCTTTATTATTGTTATGAAATATCTTGGAGGGAGCACAGCGCTTATGTAGTTGTAAACAGCCGGCATGTTCTCGATGGGGAATATGAATCCGGAGAGAAGCACCGTTGGCAGCATGAGTCCTATCAGGGATATGAATATCGCCTGCTGCATTGTCTTTGACACAGTTGAGATAAGGATGCCAAGCGAAAGGCTCATCAGTATATACAGCATTGTCTCTGCTAGCAGCAGGATCATGCTTCCCCTCACTGGCAGCGCAAATATGAACCATGAAAGTGCCAGTATCAGGATGACATTGACAAAGGAAAGGAGAAAGTAAGGCATCACTTTCCCTACTATTATCTGAACCGGCCTAAGGGGCGAAACAAGCAGGACTTCCATCGTCCCGAATTCCTTTTCCCTTGTGATTGTTACGGAGGTCATGAGGGCACAGATAAGAATAAGTATGAGAGTTATAACTCCCGGGACGAACATGAAATGACTTTTCAGAGCAGGGTTGTAGAACATCCGCACCTCCGCAGAAACAGGCAGTCCGCCCGCTCCGGAGCGGCCTGCCATTTCAGAGCTGTAGCTGTTAACTATTGCAGTGATATAGTTTGTGATAAGCGTTGAGGTGTTGGGTTCCGAGCCGTCGGCAATGACTGACACTGACGCTGTTCCTTCGGCAGTGAGCCTGCTCCCGAATTTTTCTCCGAACACTACTACGGCTTTAGTGCTTCCCTCCCTGAAGGCCTTGTCGATATCGTCGTAATTAAGGAGCCTGCCCTTGTCGACAAAAAAGCCGGAGGAAATGATCCTGTTTGTAATGCTCCGTGTCACCTCTTCATCTGAAAGGTCGAGGAATGCGATTCCCGCATTCTTAATGTCGGTGCTCACCGCATAGCCGAAGATTATTATCTGGGCTGCGGGGATGCCGAAAAGGATGAAGAGTGTCCTGTAATCACGGAAGATGTGGCGGAACTCTTTTGAAACAAAACCCAGAAATCTTTTCATACGTTTTTCGCATTGTCAGTTTTTCCCGGTACTTGCTTTCCCGGGCCTAGCAATCTTTATGAACACCTCCTCGACCGAAGCAGCATTGTATAATTCCTTGAGCCTTGCAGGTGTATCAAGTGCAACTATTCTGCCTTCATTCATAATTGAGATTCTGTCGCAGTATTCAGCCTCGTCCATGTAATGAGTTGTGACGAATACTGTAATGCCGCCTGCGGCGGTTTCATATATCATTTCCCAGAACTGGCGGCGTGTTACGGGATCTACGCCGCCTGTTGGCTCGTCAAGAAATACTATCCTGGGCCTGTGGAGAACCGCGATAGCAAAAGCAAGCTTCTGCCTCAGTCCTCCGGGCATGTCCGCGATGAGTGAGTTTTCGTATTTCCTGAAGCTGAGTTTGTCGAGGAGCTCCTCCCTCCTTTCCTCCAGTGTTCTGTCATTCATCCCGTAGATACCTCCATAGAGATTTATGTTTTCCCTTACAGTGAGGTCTTCATAGAGCGAGAATTTCTGGCACATATAGCCTATATTCCTCTTGATTTTTTCAGGCTGGGTCATGGCATTGTAGCCTGCTACAATCACTTTGCCGGAAGTTGGAGCCGACAGACCCGACAGTATCCTTATTGCGGTTGTCTTGCCGGCCCCGTTGGCCCCGAGGAAACCAAAGATCTCGCCCTGTCCCACATCGAAGCTGAGGTCGTCATTGGCAACGAAGCTGCCGAATTT
>JALOMK010000257.1 GCA_025455505.1 Bacteroidales bacterium | reverse complement strand
CGCCGGCCAGTTGCGCTGGGGAATCGGGATTGATTACTGGAGACTGACATTTGAAATTAGGAGAGAATACAGTCTTACTCCTATAATTGAACAGATAGAATACCAGGGAGAAGCCTATGATTTTAACTATAATCAAAAAAGAATACTCTTATCATTGGGTTTCAACTTCTACCCCTGGAAGCCAAAGAAACCAGAGGCTTCGCCTGTGTATTGAAGACACTGGCCCCGTGTTCCGGCACGGGGCTTTTTATATGCCTACAGGAATATACAGCTTACCTTTCAGAGAGCAATCTGAAAAGAGGGTCGTTGATGTAATAATTTGCTGTCCCCAGTTTCTTTTTCGTCAGGAGCTTGTCGTCAGACAGCTGGTTCAGATAATTTGCTGCAGTTATCCTTGAAACATTCAAGTCACGTTGTATAAACTCAATTTTTGTGTAAGGATGTTTGAATAAATTATTCAGCAAATCCTGGCTGTAAAATTTATAATTGTTTCGTAATGTGTATTTATAATGCATCATCAGCTCACGAATCTTTATGATCAGGTCGATTGTCTCCCTCGAGGTATACTCCACTGCTTTGATCATGAAAAGGAGCCATTCTTCCCAGTTGTTCCTGGTTCTCACTTCCTGCAGAAGCCTGTAATAGTCAGATTTATTTCTGATAATATAACTGCTTAAATAAAGGATCGGAAGATTTAGGAGTTTTTCCAGTATAAGGTAAAGGATGTTGATTATCCTTCCTGTTCTGCCATTGCCATCGTAAAACGGATGGATGCTTTCAAACTGATAGTGGATAATTGCCATCTTAACAAGCGGATCGAAGTCAGTCAGTTCCTTGTCATTGATGAATTTCTCAAGCCTTGTCATCAGGTTCCTGATTTCTTGAGGATCCTGCGGAGGAGTGTAAATTATTTCGCCGGTGTACGAGTTTTTAATTGTTGTCCCGGGCAGCTTGCGAAATCCGGCCTTATTGCCCTCCAGGGTTTCCTGTATTTTTATGATTGTCCGGGTTGTTAATAAACTACTTTCTGAAATCAGATCAAATCCTGTTCTGGTAGCAGCAATATAATTTTGTACTTCCTTGGCATTAAGTGATATATAAGAGCGTGGGTTTAATTCTGACTTGTACAGATCGTCATTAGTTGTAAAAATATTCTCAATGGCTGAACTGTCCCTTGCTTCCTGAAGCCCCAGGGTGTTTATTAAAATACTTTGGTCAGGCATTGATGCTGCAATGCCTTTAAGTTCAGCCAGGGCAGCATGAGCCGCCGGAAGGCTTTTCAACACCCTCTTTGTTTCAATTTCATTGTCTGCCGGAAGTGAAAACAGCATATTCTCTGGCCTTGTCATTTGTAAGGATTGTAAGAAAGAATATATAAACCCGCCTGGCTTTGTAAATAAAATGCAAATATCTTTACAAAGATAATGTTATTTGTAAAGAAAAACAAATTATCTATACAGATAAGGAGGTATATGATAAATTTATCTGATTAATTTATCAGATATTAGAGTTGTGTTCCCAAAGCCAGTTTCCGGTCATCTCAGGGGCGGTCGTTTTCTATAAGCCTGAGCAACTCTGAAACAGCCTCTTCCTCCGGTACATTCTTCAGCACCGGCACGGTGCCCCTGTAGATGTGCACTTTCCCGGGAGCGGCTCCCACGTAACCATAGTCGGCGCCGGCCATCTCACCCGGACCATTAACAACACATCCCATAACGGCAATCTTCAGTCCCTTGAGGTGACCGGTGGCTTCCTTTACCTTCCTGACGGCATCCTGCAGGTTGAACTTCGTTCGCCCGCATGTGGGACATGATAAATACATTGTCCGGGTAATCCTCGTGGCAGTGCACTGCAAAATCGAAAAGGCCGTGGATGTAAGGTCGCTGAACTTTACCGATCCTGTATTTGCAAGAGAAATGCCTGCAGCCATCCCCGATACCAGGTAGCGCCCAAGCAGGGCAGCCGCCTTTACCTGCAACTCCGCAAGATCGTCGATACGGAAGACAGGGTTAAGAACTATTGAGAAGGATAGCCCGTTGTCCTCAAGACTTTTCATGAAGATATCAGGGGCATACCTGTCACGTTCCGGGTCGAATGTGAAAAGAAGCAACGTTGAGGCAGGATCAGGTTCCCGGAGATACTCAATGTTGAAATGCGGACCCGTAAGGAGGAGGTTCAGCTTCTCCGAACGCTTCCTGCTCTCGTGCCAGGTCTCGGGTGAGAAGAGGGGGAACACTGTATCGCTGTCGCTCCTGTCGAGCCATTTCCTGTAGGGGACTGCAACAAATGAGCTCTCCGGCAGTCCGGGTGGCCGTGACTGTGCCATTATTATATCTGCAGATCCGTCGGTGGCTACCATTTTCCCGCTGCCCATGTCGAGAGCAAAGCCGGCATTGCTGAGATCGAGGCTGCTGAGCTCGTCGAGGGGAGTCATGTTTGCAACAACAAGTGGTCCGTGCACCTTCCGAAGCACTACCGGCTTCTCTACAGGCACCCTGTAGGCCGCGGGAGGAAGCGGTCTCCGGTCTGCCACATCGCGGGAATAGAATTCAGCTATTGTGCGTGCGACGGGTATTTCCTTTTCCGGGTCTTCCGACAGCGACACCCTGATAGTGTCGCCGATGCCTTCGGCAAGCAGGGCTCCTATCCCGGCAGCGGAGCGGACCCTCCCGTCCTCGCCCTCGCCCGCTTCAGTTACGCCGAGGTGAAGAGGATAGGCCATTCCTTCGTCAATCATTCGTGCGACAAGCATGCGGGTGGCTTCGATCATCACCGCGGTGTCGGACGATTTCATCGAGAGTACAAGCCTGGTGAAATTCTCGGCCCTGAATATCGAAATGAACTCAATTGCCGACTGCACCATCCCGGCAGGAGTGTTGCCGTAGCGCGTCATTATGCGGTCGGACAGCGAACCGTGGTTCACTCCCAGTCTTATTGCAGTGCCATTTTCATAGCAGATCCTTATCAGGGGCAGGAGCCTTTCATGGATTCTTTCAAGCTCCGCGGCATATTCAGCGTCGCTGAATTCCTGTTGAGCAAAGGCAGCCCTCCTGTCGGCGTAGTTGCCGGGATTTATCCTGACTTTTTCAACAATGCGTGCGGCTGTTTCCGCGGCCTGGGGATTGAAATGGATGTCGGCCACGAGTGGTGTTTCAAAGCCCGCCCTGCGCAGCTCCTTCTTTATTTCGGCAAGGTTTGCCGCCTCCCTGGGTCCCTGGGCCGTAAGCCTGACGAGATCGGCGCCGGCTTCGATAATCCTGATGCACTGTGCAACAGAGGAGGCCGTGTCGAGGGTGTCGGTATTTGTCATCGACTGCAGCCTTACGGGATTGGCGCCGCCGAGGTCGAGACTGCCGATTCTGACTACTGATGATGTATATGGAGCGCTTATCTTCATTGCTGAGGACCTTGCTTTGGCTGCATGCATTAATCCTTCTCCCATTCAGCCCCGTCTTTCACGTCGCGGAGCGTGATTCCTGCATTTTTAAGCTCGTTCCTGATCCTGTCGGAGAGTCCCCATTCCTTGCGGTTTTTGGCTTCCTGGCGCAGGTCGATTATTATCTTCATCAGTTCAGCTGTGAGTTTCTCGTCGCCCTTTCCTGCAGATTCATCCTTCAGTCCGAGTATGTCGTTGACAAAGGTGCTGAACAGCTCCTTCATCTCACTAACAGATATTGCACTCATTTTTTCGCTGCCGTCGGCAGCTGAGTTGATAAGCCTCACTGCCTCGAAGAGGTGGGCAAGCAGGACCGGGCTGTTGAGGTCGTCGTTGAGGGCCTCGTAGCATTTGCTGCGCAGGGCGGCCACGTCGACAGTTGATTCGGGCGAGTGTTTTACTTTTTCAAGAGTCTTCATGGCCCCGAGCAGTTTCTGGAGTCCCTTTTCGGAGGCCGCAAGGGCGTCGTTAGAGAAGTCAACAGTGCTCCTGTAGTGGGCCTGGAGTATGAAGAACCTTACAGTCATGGGCCCGAAAGGCTGGGACAGGAGAGGGTGGTCGCCGCTGAACAGCTGGTCGAGCGTTATGAAGTTGCCGAGTGAGCGGGCCATTTTCTGCCCGTTTATTGTTATCATGTTGTTATGCATCCAGTAGCGTACGGCTTCTTTTCCCTTTGCCGCAACAGACTGTGCTATTTCGCATTCGTGATGCGGGAACTGGAGGTCCATGCCGCCGCCGTGGATGTCGAAGACCTCTCCGAGGTACCTGGTGCTTAGGACGGAGCATTCGAGGTGCCAG
>JALOMK010000256.1 GCA_025455505.1 Bacteroidales bacterium | reverse complement strand
CGGCGGACGCGGAACACGGAGAACAAGACGGGACAGGCGATTGAGTGCGGGATGGATCCCATTGGGGACGCCTGGATTCGGTATAGCGCGGCCTATTACCTGTATGCCTCCCTTAAGTGTAACCATTTCATCCTTCAGCACCCTTATGCCTTTGCTTTCTATATAAGGTATTGTCCTTGCGGCTCCACCGATGAATTCATGATTTCCTGAGATTGCATATAAACCGTTCAGGCATGTGGGGCATGTGAAATGCTTCAGGAGATCACCCCTGAGCACAGGTCCCATTTCCCCGTCCACTATGTCACCCAGCAGAAATACAACATCAGGTTTTGAATCGCGGAGAATGCCCGAAAGTACCTTCATGCTCCTTTTCCTGATAACGCTGCCAAGATGTATGTCGGAAACTGCAGCAATCCTTAGCGACTGAACCTCTCCGGCGCTCTTGTCTATCTTTATATTGTATTCCTTTTTTACAGGGATAAGGGCATTTATGAAGCCGGCTGAGATAAGGATGAAAGACATTGACACGGTGAGGATGAAAGACCACTTCCTGAAAACAGCCGCGCCTTCCGGATTTATTAATCCCGTGATCTTCATAAACAGCAGGACAATATCGGAAAGGATGAAAAAGATAAAGCCATAGAGCATGAATGCCATCCAGAATCCTCCGATTATATTCAGGACATCAGTAATAAGCGAAGAGTGCCGTGATTCAAGGAATTTTGCTGCTATGAAGACTGCTGCAAGGATGAAGAAGGTAACGGCATAAATGAGCCGGTTCTCCTTAAGTGTTTCGAGCGCATTATAGCCTTTATAGAACAGGTAAATGTTAGTCAGTGAATAAATTGTAAGGACAATTATAAAGAAAGCTGCCATCTGTCGTCTTTTCATTTCAAATCAAAATCTGTTTTAAGGGAACCGAATGTTCTTCGTCCCCTTGCATAAAACTCAAAAACGATGCTCTTGTTCAAAACAGGGCCGTTTAAATAATCATATGGTGGCAATCCGGGGGCTTGCCTTTTCAGCTTGAGTTCCCTCATGCTCCTGTAATAGTGGTAATGGGCCCTGATGACAGCGGCAAAGCACTTCAGTTCGCCCTTGAATAGGAAACTTAGTGCCGCGATCCCGTCAATTGTTTTCCTGGCAAACAGAAGCAGCCTGAAATTTGCCGGGGGAAGGTTCTTGTAGAGCATGAAGAGGCTGTTCCTGAAGTTAAGGTATACCTTGAAAGGCGATGAATACGGCAGGGCTCCTCCTCCAACGTGGTACACTGCCGAATCGTGAATAAATGCCACTCTATATCCTTCCCTGTGGAATCTCCAGCAAAGGTCTATCTCCTCCATGTGAGCAAAGAAATCGGCATCGAAGCCCCCGCACTTAATCCAGGCACTGCGCCTTACGATCATGCATGCCCCAGAACTCCAGAAAATATCTCTGTCGGCGTCGTACTGCCCCGAATCTTTTTCCTCAATGTGAAAGATCCTTCCCCTGCAGAACGGGAATCCGAATTTATCTATGTAGCATCCGGCGGCACCTGCATGCTCAAAATATTCTTTCCTTTTGAAAGACAGAATCTTGGGCTGGCATGAGGCGTAGGAGGGATTGGCATCCATGAAATTCACAAGTGGTCCCAGCCATCCTTCAGTTACTTCAACATCAGAGTTGAGAAGGACAAAGTATTCGGATTCAATCTGCGAAAGGGCAAGATTATACCCGCCTGCAAATCCATAGTTCCTGTCGAGCCTGATAACAGTAACCTCATCGCTGAAATTTTCACTGATCCATTTTATTGAATCATCAGTTGATCCGTTATCGGCAACATATACTGCGAAACCATGCTCCCTTGAATGGCTGACCACGGAACCAAGAAACAGCCTGAGGTACCCGGCTCCGTTCCAGTTGAGTATCACAACCGCCGTTTTAAGCATCGGCAGCGGGTTTTTTATGCTTCCAGCGCCTGTGACTCCACAGCCAGTATTCAGGGTTTTCCTTAATTATCTCTTCGAGTCTTCTTACGTGGGCTTCAGTAATGGCATGCTCGGGAAGGCCGGCACTGTGATCGAATAAAAGTTCAATGCTTATATTGTAATAGCCTCTTTTTATTTTCGAGATATTAAGGAAAACAACTGCCATGTCATATTTTGCAGCAATTTTCTCGGCACCGGTGAATACAGGTGTATCCTGGTTGAGGAATCTGGTCCAGAATTTTATTTCATGTTTCGGAGGTGTCTGGTCTGATAGAAACAAGGTCAAGGTATTGATATTATTGCTTCTTGATTTCAGGATTTCCTTCAAGACCATTGACATAGGCGAAAGGACGATTCCGTATTTTGACCTTGTTTTATTGATGATCCTGTCAAAATGCACATTTTTCAGAGGCCTGTAGATTGCAATTGTTTTGTGACGTATATGCTGTCCCAGCATTAAAGCCATCTCCCAGTTGTTATAATGACCGAGTACGGCTACAACATCCCGCTTTTCTTCGAAGATCCTGTCAACCGTTTCAAATCCCGAGTATGTAATCCTTTCTTCCAGCTCTGCCCGGCTCATAGTGCCTGCCTTTAATGACTCGACAATAATGTCGGCCATGTGCCTGTAATAGCCGTTCCGAATTTTTTTCAGTTCATGTTCGCTCTTATCCGGGAATGAGTTTCTCAGGTTTGTTTCAACGATCTTCCTCCTGTATGTTGGGAAATAACAAAGGCACAGGAAAAGGAAATCAGACAGAATGTACAGAACCCTGAGGGGCAGCAGGGTTATCAGCCTGTAGAAAGCATAGAATATATAATACCCCAGGGCATCCATGATTGTGTATTACGTTAGCTGCCCATAAAGGTATTCAGAATTTCAACGATTTCTGAATACACGGCAGGATTTGATGCCACTATTTCCCTGCCTGAAAGTCTTTTTTCGTTACCCGAGAAGTCGCTTATGACTCCCCCGGCTTCACGAAGTATTATAGTTGCGGCGGCAATGTCCCATGGATGCAGCCCGTATTCATAGAATATCTCAAACCTTCCGCATGCAACATAGGCAATGTCAGTGGCAGCGGAACCGAGCCTGCGTATGCCGTGCGAGTACTTCCAGAGGTGAGTAAGACATTTCATGTAGTCATCCATCCTGCTGAAATCACTGTAGGGAAATCCGGTAGCAATAAGGCTGTCTGCCACACGGCCTGCAGCTGAAACCCGGATTCTCTCACCGTTAAGCCATGCTCCTCCATTTTTCCACGCAGAGAACATTTCCCCTGAAGTGACTACATAGACGACACCTGCAACAGGTTCCTCGTCTTCAAGCAGTCCTATGCTGATGGCGTAGGGGGCAAGACCATGCAGGAAATTGGTTGTTCCGTCAAGAGGATCTATTACCCAGACATACTTCCGCCCTTTCCCGCTTTCAGTGCCTTCCTCGGCAAGGAAGCCTGCGTTTTCGATCAATGGAGCAAGCCTGCTGACGAGCATGTCTTCAGCCTTCCTGTCAACATAGCTGACAAAGTTGTTAATGCCCTTTGATTCAGAAACCGTTATGTCAAATCCTCTTGCTTCGCCGCTGATGAAAGCGGCAGTTTCAAGAGCTGCTTTTTCAATATCCCTGACAAGGCTGTTAAGTTCTATCATGTGATCAGTTAATTATTTCAACACTCATTCTTCCCGCGGGCAGTATCCCGCTGAGGATAACATTTTTTACTTCCCCGGCCAGTTTTGGATTCCAGGGGGCTTCTGTCCTGATATAATTGGATGAGAATCCTGTTATCGAGCTTCCTGACCTGGAGTGTTCAAAAAGCACCCTTGATGGCTTGCCCGTGTTCAGGATGAGGAAGTCATTGTGTTTATTTACCGACAGCCCGGCAAGCAACCTGCTTCTCTCTTCCCTGGTTCTGTTTTCAATTTTTTCCGGTATCGACAATGCGGCCGTACCGGGTCTTTCAGAATATGAGAATACATGCAGGTAGGAGAGAGGCTGATCAGACAGGAAGCTGTAAGTATCGCTGAAATCGGAATCCGTTTCCCCCGGGAAACCGACGATTACATCGGCACCTATTCCTGCAAGAGGAATTTTGTCACTGATGCGGGCGATTC
The DNA here is from genome assembly GCA_025455505.1 of Bacteroidales bacterium. Taxonomy (GTDB): domain Bacteria; phylum Bacteroidota; class Bacteroidia; order Bacteroidales; family VadinHA17; genus LD21. The sequence continues at coordinate 158 of JALOMK010000256.1, read as the reverse complement.
TTTCAGCAAACAGCGATCTCCTGTACCGTCTTCTCATAAGCCCCAGTATCTTATCGGATCCGCTCTGCAAAGGTATGTGGAAGTGAGGTAGGATCTTTCCTTCACCGGCAGCAATGTCTATTATGTCGTCAGTAAGGAGGTTTGGTTCGATTGAAGAA
>JALOMK010000255.1 GCA_025455505.1 Bacteroidales bacterium | reverse complement strand
ACTTTTATTTTCTCGAATTTAACGGAGTCAACACAATGGAGATCGCTTTCGATCACAAGCCTGACGGTATACTCCCCGGGCCTGTAGTAGATGTGGGGATCCGGGCTATTCAGCTTCGAAGTGGCTGTGTCGCCAAAATTCCACATGTACACTGCTCCGCGCACTGACTTGTCAGTGAAGGCCACTTCAAGCGGAGCCTCCCCCTCAGAAGGTTCTACTGAGAAATCAGCCTTCACATGTATTGATTCATATTCAAATGACGATTCGCTTATACAACCCATGCTGTCAGTAACTTCAAGCATATAAGTTACGTCAACAAGCGGAGGGTCGAATGTCTGAGGATTTATTTCAAGATCCGGAAAAGGAATAGCTGAAACGGGATCGGAAGACCAGAGGAATTTTACTCCGTTTGGCAGCCTGAGCCTCGCTCCGGTTGAAGGATTCCTGTAAAAAAATGTATCAACAACAGCTTTTCCCTTAAGTGCAACATAATCGCAGGTCCGGTTTTGCAACGCCGCCGATGAAAAGGGCTTGTCAATGAAAATCCATGCCGTGAATGACGTATCATATCCTCCGCTGACAGATACCCTGTATCCGCCTTCTGCAAGACCCCCGACCGAGGAGCTGATGACACCGTTTTCGGTCTTAACCGGGATGCTGAAACTGGAAGTGGCCTCACTCCATCTGAACCATGAATAGTTGAAAGGAGCTGTGCCTGCAGGACTCGATGCAACAAGAGAACCTGTCTGAGTGCCCGAATCATTGCAGTAAACAAATACAGGGTCACGCGAACCACCCGTTCCTGTATATGCCGAATAGCGGACTGTCTTCGCCCCGGGTGCGGAAAGCTGGGCCAGGCATCCCAGCGGAAAGAGCAAAATCAATAAAAAAACAATTGGACGGACAGGCTCAAATTTCATAAACAGAAAACGAAATTTTGCCAGCTTTGGTATATGGTGCAGTTTAATTCCGATCCTCTGATAGTGATGCTTCAGGAAGAGAGTCCATACATAGCCTGCCGTGCTCCGGGAACGATAATCAGTCAAGATGGAATACTTCATCCATTTCAGCCCACCACTCTCCTTCCTTCCTTGATTCCACAGGGACCTGCATAGGTTCCATCACCGACCACCATTCCTGTGTCTTTGGATCGGCAGCCATCCTGGCCATATCAGCTGCAAAATCAGTACCTGTATACTCGAAGTATGCGAACAGGGTATTATCCTTATGATAGATCGAATAATTGCGGATGTTGCATTTTTTTATCCTGTCAAGGACTTCAGGCCACACCCCGGCATGATAGTTCCTGTATCTTTCAAAATCTTCGGGTCTTACACCGATTACCTGGCCAAATCTTTTCATTCGCATCAGGAATTAAAATTTGCTGATCGCACGGAGGCAAAACCGGATATCTGCCGGCTGCAGTTCCGTTGATTGCACAATGTTAATAAAAATACAGGCATAAATCAATCCCGGAGCGTATGCCTGATGATGTAATTCTTAATTTTGGGGCCTGGAAACCTGAATTTCTGAAATCCGGATGACACAAAGCTACCTGAACGACCTGAATGAACCTCAGAGGCTCGCAGTAACGAATACTGAAGGCCCTGCGCTTATAATTGCCGGGGCAGGCGCCGGCAAGACAAGAGTTCTGACTTACAGGATTGTTCATCTGCTCAACAATGGTGTTCCCGCGAACAGGATACTTGCGCTTACATTCACAAACAAGGCTGCCAGGGAGATGAAGGAAAGGATCTCGCGGCTTGTCGACCCTTCAATAGCAAAATACCTGTGGATGGGTACTTTCCATTCCATTTTTGCAAGGATACTAAGGATGGAAGGAGACAAGCTCGGCTACAGTTCCAACTTCACAATCTACGACTCTTCCGACTCGAGAAGCCTCATAAGGGCAATCATTAGGGAACTGAATCTCGATGACAACATTTACAAGCCCGGAGTAATCGCCGCAAGGATCTCCTCAGCAAAAAACAGCCTTGTTACATCAGGAATGTATGCCTCAGATCCGGCAATGGCTGAATACGACAAATCGAGCAGAATGCCCCTGCTTGCCGACATATACAGGACTTATTCGACGAGGTGCTTCAAGTCGAATGCCATGGACTTCGATGATCTTCTCCTTAACACCAATATATTGTTCAGGGACTTCCCCGCTGTGCTTGCATTTTACCAGGAAAGATTCGGCTATGTTCTTGTTGATGAGTACCAGGATACGAACTACTCACAGTACCTGATAGTTAAAAAGCTGGCTGCGGTTCACAGGAATGTTTGCGTCGTGGGCGACGATGCCCAGAGCATTTACTCTTTCAGGGGCGCAAGGATTGAGAATATACTTGAGTTCAAGAACGACTATACCGACTACCAGCTTTATAAACTTGAACAGAACTACAGGTCGACTCAGACAATTGTCAATGCTGCCAACGCCATCATTGCAAACAATGAGGGACAGATAAGGAAGAATGTTTTCTCAAAGAATGAACCCGGCGAGAAGATAAACGTGATGCAGGCCATGACGGATACCGAGGAGGGGTTCAATGTTGCATCAGATATCTTCGACAAACACTTTTCCCTCCGGCTCAACTGGTCGGATTTCGCCGTTCTATACAGGACAAACGCACAGTCGAGGATCTTTGAGGAGACTTTCCGGAGGAAGAATATTCCGTATAAGATTTACGGAGGCCTGTCCTTTTATGAAAGGAAGGAGATAAAGGACATCCTTTCATATTTCAGGATGGTCGTAAACCCGGGCGACGAGGAGGCTCTCAAAAGAACAATAAACTATCCGAAGAGAGGCATTGGCGACACAACTACAGAGAAGTTGTTCGAGCTTGCAGGGTTGAGGACGCTCACTCCATGGGAGGTGCTTGAGAACGCTTCATCCTTCCAGGAAACCTTCAATATGGGTACTGTGAAGAAACTTAACTCCTACGCTGTCCTCATCAATGCCATGAGATTGAACCTCGATTCGGCCGAAGCCTATGAAAAAGCCAGGGAAATCGCAATGATGTCAGGAATAATGAAGGAGTTGCGTGAGGGCAAAACACCTGAGGAAGTCAGCAGGTATGAGAATCTTGAGGAACTTCTAAACGGTATCAAGGTTTTTACTGAGTCAGCCGTAACAAACGGAGAACCTGCGACACTGGGAGACTACCTGGCCAATGTGGCTCTTCTCACAGACCAGGACAATGATAAGGAGGAAGACAGGAACAAGGTTACACTTATGACAATGCATTCGGCCAAAGGCCTTGAATTCAAACATGTATATGTTGTTGGAATGGAAGACACCCTCTTTCCCTCCCCGATGTCATCAGGAAATGTGCGCGAACTTGAAGAAGAAAGAAGGCTGTTCTACGTTGCGGTGACCCGGGCCGAAAAACAGGCTACGCTGAGTTATGCCCTGAACAGGTACAAATGGGGCAACCTGGAGCGTTGCAGTCCGAGCCGTTTTCTAAAGGAGATCGACCCTGCGTTCCTTCACTTTCCGCAGTCCGGAGGCAAGCCATTCAGGACAGGTTCCGCTCCCTCTCACGAAGTTCACCCAGCAAGGGAGCAAGAAGTTAAATACGCAAGACCGGATAAACTGAAGAAGATCAATCCTGCAGTTCCTGGCGCTTCCGCTTCACCTGCAGCTCCATCGGGACAGCAGTTTACCGAAGGTGACATTGTTGAGCATGAGCGCTTTGGCAAGGGAATTGTAAAATCCGTCGAAGGCAATGCCCCGAATACAACTGCAACTGTTGAGTTCGAGAAGGAAGGGAGCAAGAAACTCCTGCTCCGCTTTGCAAAACTGACTAAAATCGCTTAATTCTTCTTTCCTGAAGCCTGGTCAAGGTTTACCTGCCGCAGCGTATAACCCTTTACAGGAATTGTATGAGGATGATTTTGATTAATCTCTATCGTCTCTGCCTTGTTTACAAGGTTTCCTTTTTCATCATACCCTTCACTTGCAAGGATTATCCCGTCCCTGAATTCGCCGTAACCATAGTAAGCGGCCATCCCTGTATTATTCCATCCTCTCTTGTCAATCATCACCCGGGGTTCTTTCGTGAACCACACCTTGCCCTTCGTTTTTTCCTCGGCGTAAACATAGGTGTACTCGTCACACTTATAACCAGCAACGATCCGTGTATTGCCTGTTTTAGTGAAGACGGGTGCTGAGGGCTTTCCTGAAGTTTTCCCCTCGGTGCCTCCAGCGGCATTCTCGTCAGGGATTGCGGAAAT
>JALOMK010000254.1 GCA_025455505.1 Bacteroidales bacterium | reverse complement strand
CAGTGCGAGTACTTTGCCCTGGAAGGTCTTGGCAAGCTGCTAAATACTATTAAGATAATTCAGAACAACCTCAACCGCGACCTTGAAATTGAAGGTTTTCTCCTGACAATGTACGACTCCAGGCTCAGGCTCTCAAACCAGGTGGCCGACGAGGTAAACAAGCATTTCCAGCAGATGGTGTTCCGCACAATCATCCAGAGAAACATCAAGCTCTCCGAAGCACCGAGTTTCGGTCAGCCAGCGCTCCTCTACGATGCCGATTCGAGGGGTACAGTAAACTATCTCAATCTTGCCAGGGAGCTTATTGAGAAAAATGAACCGGCTGAGGCAGAGTGATTTAAAACGCGTTAATTCAGACAAGATGACTACAACAAAAAAGAATGCGCTGGGAAGAGGTCTCGGTGCATTGATAGAAGGAGTTGAGAAGGAAGTTCTCGAGAAAAAGGTAGAGGCCAATCTCGACATTGCGGTGGATTCAATAGATGCAAACCCTTTTCAGCCGCGAAGCAGTTTCGACCAGCAGGCCCTTGAGGAACTTGCCGCATCGATACGCAAGCTTGGAATTGTCCAGCCGCTGACTGTCAGAGAGTCGGCAGATGGGCGCTACCAGCTCATTGCAGGCGAAAGAAGGCTCAGGGCCGCAAGGCTTGCCGGGCTTACGCATGTTCCTGCCTATGTGAGGACAGCCGATGACCAGGCCATGCTCGAGCTTGCTCTTGTTGAAAATATCCAGAGAGAGGACCTTGACGCTGTTGAAGTTGCAATAAGTTTTCAGCGACTGATAGAAGAATGCCGGCTTACCCAGGAACAACTCAGCGAAAGGGTAGGCAAGCAGCGGTCCACGGTTGCTAACTACCTTCGCCTGCTGAGGCTCCCGGCAGAGATACAACTGGGCATCCGCAACAAGCACCTTATGATGGGTCATGCCCGCACCCTTGTCAATATAGATGATCCCAAAAAGCAGATCGGTGTATATTACAAGATAATAGAGGGCGAACTTTCTGTCCGGCAGGCCGAAGAACTTGTCAGGCATCTGCAGTCGGAAAAGGCGAAAGATCCTGGAAAGGCGGAAAGAAAAAAGAAACTCAACAACGACTTCACGGAACTCTCCGGGCACCTTGCCAGGTTGTTCTCATCAAAAGTAACTTTCAGGATAAATGAGCAGGGCCGGGGTAAAATTGTGATCCCTTTCGAGAACTCCGAAGAGATGGAACGCATACTCGGAGTCATCGACAGGCTTAACTCCTGAAAATATTTATCTTTGTCGCACGTTTACTTAATTATAAATGTTAAACGCCGCGGCATATCAGTTTGGAGAAATATAAGAAAATAATACAGGTCATCCTTGTGCTCTTGCTCTGCCTCCTGCAGAATGCCGGGGCCCAGGAGACCGACTCTCTTGCTGCCGCAACGGGCAAGTCGCGGCGAAAAACAAAGATAGAACCTTACAGGGCTACAATGCTTGCAGTAACACTGCCGGGCATGGGACAGGTCTATAACAGGAAATACTGGAAGCTGCCTTTTGTGTATGCCGGTTTCGGAGGACTTATTTACAGCGCCTCATACAATACATCAAAGTTTACCGAATATACAAGGGCCTACCAGGACTTCAACGACCTTGTGCCGGAAACCGACAGTTACCTGGAGCTTATCCCGGCCGACCCTTCAACCTACGATCCCGTGCTGTACCCCGAATCGTACAATCCATCAAATGAATCCTATTGGGATGACAGGCTGCTTAACGGGGTTGATTATTATAAAAGATACAGGGATCTTTCGTATATTGGCATCGCAGCGTGGTATCTTGTTACGATACTCGATGCAAATGTCGATGCAAGCCTGACTGATTTTGATGTTAGTGATAATCTTGAACTGGCCTTGCTGCCCGTGATGATATCCCTCCCCGGAGGATTCACAGGCGCAGGCATAAACCTGGGAATGAGATGGAATTTTTAAAGAGACAGTTAAGAAACTTATTGATTACCGGGCTGTTTTCAGCTGCTGTTTCAGCAACTGCTGCCGGCACAAGCCTGAACGATACAATTATTATCAGGAACAATACTGATACAGAGAGGATAGCACGCGATCTCGACAGCCTTGTCAATACATGGTATGTAAGGATAGCCGTTGATAAGCTGCCAAGTGATTTTACAGGTGATTCCCTTGGAATGGAAGAACCCGACTCAGTTTATTCGCAAAGACTTGCAAGGATAAACTCAATAATACAGCTTCCCTACAACAGCATAATAAGGAACCATATTCATGTTTATACTATCCGGCAGAGGGAAAAGTTCAGCGCAGTCCTTGGACTCAAGGACTATTATTTTCCGATGATAGAAGATGTGTTCGACTCCTACGGTCTCCCTGCAGAACTTAAATACATGGCTGTTATCGAGTCGGCCCTCAATCCAAATGCCGTTTCACGGGTCGGAGCTACCGGATTATGGCAGTTCATGTACAGCACCGGGAGGATGTACAACCTCACAATAAACTCGGTTGTCGATGACAGGCGCGATCCGCTCAAGGCAACGCATGCGGCTGCAAGATATATACGTGACCTTTACAACATTTACAATGACTGGATTCTTGTAATTGCCGCCTATAACTGCGGACCGGGGAATGTCAACAAGGCCATCAGGCGTTCCGGCAACAAGAAGGACTACTGGGACATATATTACAGGCTGCCACGCGAAACCAGGGGCTATATTCCCCAGTATGTGGCCGCAGCATATGCAATAACTTATTTTCCCGAACACAAAATAGAGCCCCTGCCACTGAATATCCCCGTTGCAACCGATACTATTGTTGTAAACAAGGATATCCACCTGGCCCAGATCTCTGAAGTGATGCGCATTCCCCTCGGAGAGCTGCAGGCCCTGAATCCGCAATACAAAACAGGTCTTGTCCCGGGAACATCAAAACCGCAGTCGCTCACTCTTCCTATCAACCACCTCGGCGATTTCATCGACCTGAATGATACAATCAGAAGCTTTAAACCTGATGTATACCTCAGCAAGGCTACAGTTATTGCAGATCCTACCCGGTCAACAAATGTGCCGGCCGATATAAAGGGAAAAACAAAGCTCATCTATACAGTCAGGAGCGGCGATAACCTTGGCTATATCTCGGAGTGGTACAGGGTGGGCCTGTCTGACCTCAGGTACTGGAACGGAATATCAAGAAATACTATAAGGGTGGGACAGAAACTTGTTGTTTATGTCGATCCCTCAAGGTCCGATTACTACTCAAAAGTCAACACAATGACATTCGAGGAGAAGCAGAAGATGTCGGGGAAAACCGTTCCCGTCAATACCCAGCAGTCCCTTGCATCGCAGGCATCAGTTGCTCCTGCTGCTGCTGTCCAGACCGAAGGGGATTATATCATTCATACGGTTCGCAGCGGCGACACCATCTGGGACATCGTAAAGCTCTACGGCAACGTTACAACCGACCAGGTCCTGTCGCTCAACAACATTACTGATCCATCGAAGATTAAAGCAGGGCAGAAGCTGAAGATCAGGAAGAAAAGCTGATTCGTTTTCAATATATGCGCCCGTTCAGGTCCTTCCTGCTCTTGCTGGCAGTACTGACAGTCCTTGCCTGTCTCTCATTCCTGTTCCCTGAAAGAGGCCTTTTCCCTTCGGTGTCGGATTTTACAACGATTCACCGAGACCCGCAACTACCTGAACAACAGCAGACAGTACCCTCGGTTAGTTCAGTCGATATCACCGACAGCATCGTCCGGACCAGGGTGCCCCTCGACACAATTCTCAGATCCGGCGGGCAGGTAAGGATAATGTATTACGGCGACTCTCAGATAGAGGGTGACAGGATTACTTCCAGGCTGAGGGCACTGCTCAGGGAGGAAGAAGGCGGATCCGGCCCCGGTCTTTTCCTGCCAGTGATGCCGATGATGTATACACAGAGCTACTGGCTGAAATCGTCAGCCAACTGGGAAAGGTATAATTTTCTGTCATGGAAGAAGGGTGGGACAGGTCATAACGACCTGGGACCTTTCATGAGCTTCTGCAGGTACCTTCCGCCGGGCCAGTCTTCGCTGTCACTGGTAAAGGCATGGCTGACAGTACGTCCGGCACCATCTGTCGACAGTGCAGCTTCGGGTTATGAGAGACTTCGTATCTTTTACAGGCTCAGCGAAGGAAGCGTGAATTGCTCAGTGAGCGGAGAGGGGGCTGAAATTTTTTCAGCTAGCCTTGAAACAGGCACGGATATAATGGAGCTTG
>JALOMK010000253.1 GCA_025455505.1 Bacteroidales bacterium | reverse complement strand
TCTCAAATTGCTTAAGCAGCCTGTCATTTGCTGCATCGGAAGTGAAGATCCAGTCATCGAGCTTATAGGTATAGAATTTCTGCCCGAAATACTCATGAAACAGATCACGCCTGCCCTTTTCGAACAGCACTTCCTTTGGCTGGAAATTATTCAGCATCTGATCGATGTACTCAATCGATCCTTCCGACACAAGGAATTCCCCCGTGGATATGTCGAGAAAGGCGACCCCTGCAATCTTTTTGTCAATGTGAACGGCTGCAAGGAAATTGTTTTCCTTATGGTTAAGAACGTTCTCGTTCATTGACACGCCCGGAGTGACAAGCTCGGTGATCCCGCGCTTTACAATCTTCTTCGTAAGTTTCGGATCCTCCAGCTGTTCGCATATCGCTACCCTCTGGCCTGCCCTCACGAGCCGGGGCAGGTAAATATCGAGTGCGTGGTATGGAAAGCCCGCAAGTTCAACAAACTGCGCTGAACCATTTGCGCGCCTTGTAAGTGTGATGCCCAGTATTTCGGATGTCCGAATGGCATCCTCCCCGAATGTCTCGTAGAAGTCCCCCACCCTGAACAGCAGGATTGCATCAGGATGCTTTGCCTTGATGCCGTAGTATTGCTTCATCAGCGGTGTTTCGACATAAGTCGGAAGATCAGGCATCGCAGCTGCTGTTTTAATTTTTGAACTATTGCTTTTCAACCGGGGCCCGACAAAGATACATTCAAGCGCAAATAAAGAAAAATTTTACTCCTGATAATTCAGAATTACTTCCACTAAAAAGCCGTGCAGCCTGGTCACCGCAACACCGTTCACCAGGCACTCAAGGTGCTGTCCGGATACCGGCGCATCGGAATATCATAAAAACACAATTAATTTTTTAGTATATTGTAATGATATAATTAAAGCTCCCGTGATGAAAAAAGTACTTATCCTCGGTGCGGGACTGGTGGCAAAACCGCTTGTTGAGTATCTTCTTGAGAAAGGTTTCGGCATCACAATAGCATCCCCTATGAAAGACAGGGCCGATATGATGATTGCCGGAAACCCGAACGGAACATCTGTCGACTGGTCAATGGATGACCCGGCGATGCTCGACAGCATGGTTGCCGGGGCTGATATAACTGTTAGTCTCCTGCCCTATGCATTTCATACGGCAGTTGCAAAAGTCTGCCTGCGGATGAAGAAGCATCTTGTAACCACCTCCTATGTGCAGAGCGAGATTGAAAGGATGGACAGTGACGCCAGGTCATCAGGGCTGTTATTCCTGAATGAGATAGGGCTCGACCCGGGTATCGATCATATGACGGCAATGAAAGTTATAAATACTGTTCATGACAGGGGAGGTAAGATAAAACTGTTTTGTTCAATATGCGGGGCACTGCCGGCACCCGAAGCAGCCGACAACCCGCTTGGTTACAGGTTCTCGTGGAGTCCTAAGGGGGTACTTCTTGCAGGACGGAATAATGCTCTTTACCTTCATAACGGTAAAAGAGTCTGCATTGACACGCACGATCTTTTCAGGGCTGTTTTTACATATGATTTTCCGGGGGTGGGTCCTCTCGAGGCCTATCCAAACCGCGATTCTGTAAGTTACATTGGTATTTATGGCATTCCTGAGGTTGAGACAATGTTCAGGGGAACCTTCAGGTACAAGGGATGGTGCGAGACTATGGATGCCATGAAGCGGATTGACATGTTCAGCGACACAGTGAAAGATTATACGGGATTTTCCCTGGCCGGATTCACTGCCGAGAGAGCCGGCATCAGTGAGGGTGATGTGCGGACCGGGCTGCTTAAAAAGCTGGGGCTTGCCGAAGGATCTGCTGCCGACAGGGCCTTCGGGTACCTGGGTTTTTTCAGCGATGAAAAGCTGAATGCCAGGGTTACGACACCCTTTGAAATCACATCCGATGAAATGATAAAAAAGATGAGCCTGAAGGAGAACGACCGCGACATGGTTGCCCTCCAGCATATCTTCCAGGCAGTCTATCCTGATGGTGTTTCAGAGGTTATAAGGTCATCGATGCTCGACTTCGGCACACCTGCATCAAATACATCAATTGCAAGGACAGTCGGTCTGCCGGCGGCTATCGCAGTCAGGATGATCATTGAAGGGAGGATAACCGCAGCAGGCGTAATGCGTCCAGTGATTCCCGGGATATATGAACCTGTACTTGCCGAACTCCTTACCCTGGGCATCGGGATGAGCGAGGAATACGGTCTCCCTCAAAGCGAGATACCTTCCATCCCGGCAGGCAGATTCTGAGCTCAGAATTTCAGGTAAAAGTCCTTTGTGAGGTCCATATATTCACTTGTGAATTCATGCCTCGGCCCATGTTCTATTGTAAGGAATTCCTCATGAAGCATAGTGCGGCTCCTGCTGAATTTCATTATGAGCCGTTTGACCTCTGATGAAGGCAGGGGCCTGATCTTGATAATCCTGTTGCAGTAAAATCCGAAGGATGCAGCCTCTGCTATGAATACATTTCCCTCGGTCCGGGGCATAATGAGCTGAATAGTACCTCCCTCGGCCAGCAGCCTGGCTGCCCCCTCAAGAAGATCATTTCCTGTCAATGTCACATTGTGCCTGGCTGCGTTTTTACCCGGATCAGGACTTTTAAGAGAATCTGAGAAATAGGGGGGATTGGTAATTATCAGATCAAATTTATTGTCGACGAGGCTGAAATCCTGTAGCCTGGAATTCAGAAGAGTGATTCTGCCGGCCCACGGGCATGAACTTATATTCACTGCTGCATCGGCGAAAGAGCCTTCGTGTGGTTCAATTGCGGTTATATTTGCCTGCGACCGCTGCGCTGCCATTATTGCTAGGATACCGGTTCCGCTGCCAACATCGAGTATCCGTTCCGCACCGGCAATGTCAGCCGCAGCGCCCAGCAGAACCGCATCGGTTCCTACTTTGAATGCAGACCTGCCCTGCCTGATTGTAAACTGCCTGAAATTGAAGTATTCGTTTGCCATTCCTGCCCGGATCCGGATTATATCACCCAATTGATTATTTTTGGGTTGTTAAAAATAGGCAGATGAAGTTTAAAAAGGAAGAGCTTAAGGAATTTCTCGATGAAAAGGTTGAACTTTACAACCGTCCCGAATTCATCGAATCGGATCCAATAAGCATTCCTCACAGGTTTTCAGGGAAGGAAGACATTGAAATTTCAGCTTTTCTTGCTGCCACAATAGCCTGGGGAAACCGGGCATCGATACTGAAGAGCGCCGGCAGGATGATGGAACTGATGGATGGCTCCCCCCATGATTTCATAATGAACCACAGGGAAAAAGATCTTGCAAGGATGGAAGGCTTTGTGCACAGGACATTCAATTCTGATGATCTTGTTTATTTTATAAGCTCGCTGAAAAACATCTACAGGAAGAAGGGAGGACTCGAAGAGGTATTCAGAAAGCACAAAACAGCTGACTCACTGCAGCCTGCAATACACCAGTTTCACAAGATATTTTTTGAGCTCCCCCATCCTGAAAGGACAGGTAGGCATGTTTCCGATACCTTAAAGGGTTCAGCTGCAAAAAAAATAAACATGTTCTTTCGGATAATTAAGGTAGCAGTCAATCAAAATAAATTATCTCATCCTGTTTCAACTCGATTATAGAATCACCTTTACCACCTCCTAAAGCTTCAAAACCTACAAAATCTTTCGGCACTTCAATTTTCTTGCCACTGGCTTTAATAAAATATTTAAGCAAATCTATATCGTCCTTCAAATCCTCTTTCGTTATCGCTCTCGAACGATAGTATCCTATCTGGTACCATTTTAATGCATTCCATCCAGTCAGGAAAGTTATACTTTCATCAAAACCTTTGTATTCAATTTTAATTAAAAAGTATCCTCCTTTCGCGTCTTCCCTATAATTATGCTGGATTGTTATCTTCTTTATTATTGAATGTACAAGTGCTTTTGTTTCATCAAAACCAGTTGTTATTTTATATTTATCAATGATCTTATTGACTCTGGTAATCCTATTCTTAGAGTTTCGTTCAATAAGCTTGTTTTCAATGATTTCGATGTTTTGTTCATTGTCCTGTATTCTCTTTTTAACTGTTCTGAGTCTTTCTTTTATTTCTTCATCATCTTCATATTCAGGGTCCAGAAGCCGGTCATATGCCTTTTTTTCAGCTCTTTTAAATGTTTCAATCTCCTTCTTCAGTACAAAAAGCTTCTTATTCAGACTGTCTGTTTCCCCCTTGTTTTCTGGCTGACCTGTCAAAAATTTCTGCAAAT
>JALOMK010000252.1 GCA_025455505.1 Bacteroidales bacterium | reverse complement strand
CCCGTGTTTTTACGAGATATTTCCTGAACCTGTCATCGTATTCCCACACTCTCCTGTTTGTTGTGTAGACTGTGCCGGTCCAGTATTCCTTATTCAGGCGAGTTATTGTTGCTGATATTGCACTCTGCAGTTTAAATGCCGGAAGGGCAGGCACTTCATTCGGCAGATAGTCATCTGAAGTACCGTCGCTCCTTATGGCTGCTATCGGAAGGATCAGGTCACCGAGCGTGTTCTTCTTTTTAAGTCCGCCGCACTTGCCCAGGAAGAGCACTGCATAAGGATTTACCGCACTCAGAAGGTCCATTACTGTTGCGGCATTTGGACTGCCCATCCCGAAGTTAATAATTGTTATGCCGTCGGCTGTGGCGCTCGGCATATTTTTGTCCTTCCCTTCCACGCTGACATTGTGCCACTTTGCGAAGAGCTCTACGTAGAGCTGGAAGTTAGTAAGAAGAAAATATGTACCGAAACTATCGAGAGCTTTCCCTGTATAGCGGGGAAGCCAGTTGTTAACAATCTCCTCTTTGGTCTTCATTCAGATGCAAGGCTTAATAATTATCTCAATATATTTGTACCTGCCGCCAGGTGTGGTCAAAAATACGAAAACTAAGTTGAAAGAGCTGAACCTTCCGCAATATTCCTTCAAAATTAGCGACGGTCCTGAGGGCAGCCGGATGATTTTTGACCGGTACAGGAGGAAGTGGGTAAAACTTACTCCCGAAGAGTGGGTACGTCAGAATTTTGTAAGCTACCTTGTCGATAAGGGCGCTTACCCTCCGGGACTGATAGGAATTGAGCGGATGTTTGTGCTGAACGGGCTGAAGCGCAGGTTTGACGTGCTTGTGCATAACAGGGAAGGAGCGCCTGTCATGCTCATAGAATGCAAAGCTCCAGAGGTTGAGATAGATGAGAAAGTATTCGATCAGATTGTTTGCTACAACATGAAATTCAGAGTGCCGCTGATTGCAGTTACAAACGGGATGAGCCATTTTGTATGCAAAATCAACCAGGATGCCTCAGGCTATGAGTACCTTCTCGTAATTCCTCTTTTTAATGATCTCCTCAGTGGTAATTATTGACCTTGTTTATGATTGACGTGACCTGCGCATTGATTAGAAATGAGGACGATGAGATTCTCATTGTCCGCAGGGGTGAGAACAGCGACCACCCATTGAAATGGGAATTTCCGGGAGGGAAGACCGAAGCCGGAGAGAGCGCGGAGGAGTGTATAATCAGGGAGATACGCGAAGAATTGTCGATAGATATAGTTATCTGCGGTAAGCTAAGGCATGTGGAATTTGACTACGGAATAAAGCAGATCCGCCTTATCCCGTTTGTCTGCGACACTCTTGATGAAATGCCGCTCCTTTCAGAGCATACCGAGTTCAGGTGGATTACCCGTGACAAGCTGTTGCTGCCCGATTATTCCGGGGCTGACAGGATTGTGGCTGAGTTATACCTCGATTACTCCGGAACATCAACTTCTGATCCCCCGGCTCAGGATTCAGCCGGCGAGGCCCCTGCCGTGAGCGATGAGGAGCTCCAGGCTATGGTCAACCATATACTCAGATTAGGGGAGGTAGACTGGCTTGCCACGTCGGCAGTTGAGAACAGGGCTGTATTCCTCAAGCTTCTCGAGTACTCCTTTGCAGCCGATAAAAGGCTTGCTTTCAGATCGTCATGGATACTGACAAAAATATGTGATAAGAATCCTGAACTGATTTACCCGCATCTGCCTTCTGTAATTGACACTCTTGAGGATATTGACAATGAAAGCGTTCTGCGCTCCTTCCTGAGGATAATTTCACTTTCCGACCTTCAGCGGATCAACCCCCGGCATCATGGCATGCTTGCAGAACTCTCATTCAGGTATCTCAGGTCCTCTGAAACGGCAATAGCTGTAAAGGCCTATGCAATGGAAATTCTTTACAGGCTTACTCTTATTTACCCGGAATTAGCATATGAACTCATTGCTACGCTGAAAGTACTGCTTGAAGATAGCAGCGCCGGAATTTCAGCAAGGGGCCAGGCTATCCTGAAAAAGCTCTCATCACTGCCTACAGACCAAGGATCCAGTCAGAAATAAGCTTAAGAGCTTCCGGAGAAAATGTCTCTTCTATATTCCCGTATTCATTCGGGAGTCCTGTCTTTGCATGCTGGAAGAGATGATTCAGATCCTTCAGTTTGATACCTGTGAATTTTTTATTGCCGCCTTTATTCAGGGCTTTCCCTATAGCTTCGAGGTTTTCATCTGCAGCCACCTGAAGATCCTTATCGCCGTTCAGGGCGAGCACCGGGCAACCTGCTTTCTTCCAAAACGGGGCAGGGTCAGTGCTTACAAAATACCTCATCCAGGTAAGTGTTTCCGGCGCCAGACCTGCTGACACTTCAGCCAGCGACTTGTCCTTTTCCTCCTGTTCAGCATCATAAGTGACAAGATATTCCCTGTACGATGCAATCATCTTTTCCGATGCGACCTTATTATCCTTTTCCTTCCGCAGAATTTCAAAGAGTTTCCTGTTGACCCTTGCTCCTTCGCTTATCTTCGATTCCTCTGTGCCCGACAGCCTGCCAATATCGGCTGCCTGTCGTTCGATTATAAGGTCACCTCTGAGCCCCGGTCCTGCAAGTGATACTATAAAGGCAGCAGGAGTGCCGGCCGAAACTGCAATAGGAGCTATAAGTCCACCCTCGCTGTGACCGGCAAAGCCTGTCAGCTTGCTATTAATCCTTTTATCACCTTTCAGCATGTTGAAAGCTGCTTCTGCGTCAGTGGCAAGGTCGGCTGAAGTCGCTGCAGAATAGTTGCCTTCCGATTTCCCCACACCCCTGTCATCGTATCGCAATACGGCTATGCCATTTCTTGTCAGGTGATCGGCAAGTACAAGGAAAGGCTTGTGCCCGAGAAGCTCCTCGTTCCTGTTTTGAGGACCTGATCCGCTTATCAGAACAACAGCGGGGAATGGCCCGCTGCCTGAGGGAACTGTAAGCGTGCCTGCCAGCGTAATGCCGGCTTTTTCGTTTCTGAAGTCTACCTCTTCAGTTGCATATGGGTACGGAGCTTTTGGTTCCTGGGGTCTCCTGACCTCGAATCGCTCTTTAAGCCTGCCAAGGTTAAGAGCGGTTGTTCTTCCCGCCTGCTTCCAGGTGCCCTCTATTGTCGTATCATTTTTGATTGTCCCGTTGTACTCTGCCATAAGTGCTCCTGCTGATATTTTGATAGCCCCGTCCCTAAGGGTTACTGGTCCGAGCTTTATGTTCTTTGCACCCTGGTCGGGAGAGTCGAGAGTTGCAACAAGCGAATCGGCACCGGTAACCGAAAGGTTGAATATGACCCTGAGGTCAATTGCTCCCGCAGATATTTTACCTATCCAGGAGCCGGTAATATCACTTGCAGTCATGTTAACCTGTCCTGAGACCCCAGGAATGCTGCAAAACAACAGGACTGCAGCATAAAATGTAATAATTTTCTTCATCATCGTTATTTTGAAAGCATCAAAATTACCAATTTCCGGCCAATAAGCAGGTCGCGGTTTTTAATAATTCCGCAGTATTTCCGATGCTTCATTAATAGTGCTAAATTTGCGGATCATTTGTAAATCATGGTATGAGAATTATAGATGCAAGGGGGAAGCTGTGTCCCCTGCCACTTATTGATACAAAAAGAGCCCTGAAGGAAAGCGGCAATGGGGATGTTTTTTCTTTGCTTCTTGACAATAAGACCTCCCTTGACAATGTGCTGCGCTTTCTGATGGATAATAAAACAGCCTATTCAGTGAGTGAAAGCGAAGGAGGCTGGTCTGTTGAGGTCACAAAAGGACCGGGGAAGACTGACAATGTTGAAGCAGAGGCATATTGTACTCCTGCAGTCTCCCACTTTGAAAAGGGCGAATATATAGTAGTTCTCTCATCCTGCAGGATTGGCGAAGGGGATGAGGAGCTTGGAAAAAAATTAATGAAAAGTTTTTTCCGGGCACTTCACGACCTTGACAGGCTGCCAAAGAAGATTCTGTTCTATAATTCCGGTGTCAGGCTTGCGACGATTGATTCTGATGTAATAAATGATATCAAGGACCTTGAAAGGATGGGTGTTGAGATACTCCTATGTTCGACATGTGTCGACCATTACGGGATCGGGGATCTGGTCGCGGTAGGAAATCTCAGCAATATGTTTGCATTTGCCGAGATAATGTCAGGCCCCGACAAAGTTGTTAAACCATGATCAAAATGTGAAGATTATGGATTACGATCTCCTTGCCCTTACAGAATACGGA
>JALOMK010000251.1 GCA_025455505.1 Bacteroidales bacterium | reverse complement strand
CCCTTACAACGATGAACGACGGAAACTACTGGACATCGGAGAATAACCTTCGCCTGTTTGCTAATGGTTTCTATTCAAACTATTTCGTTGGCTACAATAATACCTGGGGGATCGACTATGCTCCTCTCAGGGGATACTACTTCTCAGACGACAATACCTGGGCCGGAAAGCAGGGCGGATTCGAGGTGCAGGCCCCGGAATCGAGAGGCGTTAATTCAGAGGCTGACGGTAACTGGCTGTTATCCTATGCCGGTCCTTCATGGAATTTTGCCTGGGTCAGAAAGTCAAATCTCTTTCTTGAGCGTATCGAGGCAATGAAGGATGAATACCTGAACACTGCCCAGTACCAGCACTGGTCAGCAGTTGCAAGGTTTTTCAGGGGCTATGAGTATGCCAGGCTTGTAAGTGTATTCGGCAACATTCCGTATTACGACAAGGTTGTTCTCGACACTGAACTCGATCTCATGTATAAGGACAGGGACGACAGGACCTTCGTCATGGACAAGGTTTATGACGATTTCAATTATGTCCTTGACAATATGAAGACCGCAGATATTACTCCTCAGTATCTCAACAGGATAATAGCAGCAAGCTTCATATCAAGAATGATGCTGTTCGAAGGTACCTTCCAGTAATATCATCTGAACAACCCTGCGAAAGCAACTCAGTACCTTGAGCTTGCTGTAAAGGCAGCCGACATAGTCCGGCTTTCAGGAAAGTACACCTTCACAAGTGATTTCAGGTCGCTCTTCGGGTCAGAGGATCTCTCGTCAAACAAGGAAGTCATACTCTACAGGGTTTACGACGCTGCGATAGGTGTTACACATCACATTGCTTCCTATTCAAACACAACTGAAAGCCAGTCGCCGGGACCAAACCTTTCACTCGCGAAATCCTTCCTCTGCAACGACGGAAAGCCTTACAAGCTTTCATCCGTGGCCAATGCGTCGAACCTTGATATCAAGAACATGGTTGCAACAAGGGATCCAAGGTTTGAGGCTACATTCTGGGATGCCCCGAAGAAGGAATCAGCATCACTGCTCTATGCATGTAAGTTTATTGACAGGGTCGGGCCAACCTATTACGGCAAAACATATCCTGCGATCTATGGTTCAAACACAAATACCAATGATGCCCCAGTAATAAGATATGCCGAAGTGCTCCTAAACTGGATCGAAGCCAAGGCTGAACTTGCAGCATTGGGAGGTACTGCTGTAGTGCAGGCAGATATCGATGCTTCGATTAATGCAATCAGAAACAGGCCGCTCGATGCAGTTGCCATTTCAAAGGGAGTTAAAAAGACAGCAGCAATGTCCCTGGCAGCACTTCCTGACGATCCTGACCGTGATGCTGATGTTCCGGCACTGATCTGGGAGATAAGGCGCGAGAGGAGAATGGAATTTGTCTATGAATATTCAAGGCTTCTCGACCTGAAACGCTGGAAGAAAATAGACAAGATGAACGTCTCATCAAACCCTGATATAATGCTTGGCCTATGGATAAACTTCCAGGCAGAATATCCTGAATGGCTGATCCCGGCAAAGGTTAACAAGCTTAAAGTGAAGAAGGAGGACGGTACTATTGTGACCTATACAGGTACCAATGCCGCGGATATGGTGGGTTACTACATACCTGAAAATGCCTCGCCACGCGATCCTTTCACAGACAGGGTTTATCTTGCCCCGGTCGGGAACACACAGATCAACCAGTATAAGGATAAAGGTTATACACTCACGCAATCGCCTGGCTGGTAACAGCAGGAAAACATGCCGGACCCGGGTTAGAAGACTTTCCCGGGTCTTCTTTTTTTTATATTTTTACACCTCTCAGTTAGAACTATGGCAAAGAACAGTCAGCGGCTGGTTTCACTTGATATTTTCAGGGGGATGACAGTAGCATTCATGATAATAGTGAATACCCCGGGGAGCTGGAATTACGTTTATCCGCCCCTGCGACACGCCTCCTGGCACGGCTGGACGCCGACAGACCTTGTTTTTCCCTTCTTCCTGTTTATTGTAGGAACCTCCCTCTGGTATTCGATGAAGAAATACGGGCACGAGATCAATACAGGCTCGGTTGTGAGGATAATAAGAAGGATGCTTACGATTTTCGCACTCGGACTCTTCCTTGCAATTTTTCCGTATTTCGGCAGGGACTATTCAACACTAAGAATAATGGGCGTGCTTCAGCGCATAGCCCTGGCCTACGGGATAGCTGCAGTTCTTTGTCTGACAGTGAGGCGCGAGTACCTCTGGATTTCAGTAGCCGTGATACTTCTCGGATACTGGGCGCTTCTTGCGTTTTTTGGAGGAAGCGACCCCTACTCGCTTGAAGGTAACTTCGTGCGAAAGGCTGACATTGCAATACTCGGTGAAAATCATATTTATAAAGGCTACGGGGTTCCTTTTGACCCGGAAGGCCTTCTGAGCACAATTCCTGCCGTTGCAACTGTTATTATCGGCTTTTTTGCAGGGGCAGTCACCGGCCAGGGAAAGGCTGAGGGACGGACCGTGATTAAGCTCCTCCTCCTGGGTGCTGCTTCAGCAGGACTGGGATTGCTCTGGAACATTGTATTCCCGATTAACAAGCCGATCTGGACAAGCTCCTATGTCCTTTTCACTTCCGGTCTTGCCATGGCCTTTCTCGGGATCATCTACTTCGTTGCTGATGTTGCCAGGTGGCAGAAGTGGGGAAGCTTTTTCCTTGTTTTCGGGACAAATGCCCTGTTCTCGTATTTCCTCGCAGGGGTATGGACGAGGATAATGTTGTTTATTAAAATTGGAAATGAAAGGGAGACGCTGTATTCCTGGATTTATAACAATATCTTTGCACCACTTGCAGGAAATATGGCAGGAAGCCTTTTATTTGCAGTTGTACAGGTCCTGCTAATTTGGATGCTGTCGTTCCTGCTCTACAGGAAAAAGATAATGATAAGATTATAAAATAATTGAATGACGGAAATTGATATTGTCGCCGAAGGCTACAGGGAATTGTTCGGGAAAGGCGACATCGCGATCAGCGCTTTGCCCCGCTCCGGCTCCGACAGAAAGTACTTCCGGATCAGCGACGCTGACAGGACTGTAATTGGAGCCCATAATGCCAACCTCGAAGAGAATGAGGCCTTCATCGGTTTTACCCGGCATTTTATTTCAAAAGACCTCCCCGTGCCTGAGATCTACGGCTACATCCCTGAACGGGATATCTATTATCTTCGCGATCTCGGCGACATTAATCTCTATACCTGGCTGCACCAGAGGGATGACATTTCTTCTTTCAATGAGGAGACAAAGAAACTCTACCGTAAGATACTTGACAAGCTCATACTCTTCCAGACGAAGGGAATAGATGGTCTGAACCTTGACCTGTGCTATCCGCACAGGAGCTTTGACCGCCAGTCAATGATGTGGGACATGAATTACTTCAAGTACATGCTCCTGAAACTCCTTGCGGTTCCATTCAATGAGAGAAACCTTGAACACGATTTCAATACCCTGGCAGATTACCTTCTTGAAACAGGCCAGGATTATTTCCTTTACAGGGATTTTCAGACTGCCAATATAATGATTATTGGAAACGAACCCTGGTTCATCGATTACCAGGGCGGAAGGAAAGGCGCACCCCAGTATGATGTTGCTTCATTATTGTTCGATGCCAAGATTCCGATGTCGCAGGGCGACAGGAACGAGCTCCTCGATTATTACATCGATAAGTTCTGCCCGGTGTCAGGGGAAAGCAAGTCCTCTTTCCGTGGCTATTATTCGGGTTTCAGCATGATAAGGGTCATGCAGGCTCTCGGCGCTTTCGGTTTCAGGGGCCTGTATGAGCAGAAACCTACTTTTACAGACAGCATAGTTCCCGGTGTGGCGCTCCTTTCTTTTCTTGCAGGAGAGGCTGAATCGCATATCAGTCTTCCGGAGCTTTACAGGACGATAGCTTCAATCCCGAATACCCAGATGTTCGGGAAACTCAGGGTCAGGGCCAGCAGCGCAAGTGTATGAAAGCAATGATCCTGGCCGCCGGCAAGGGTACCAGGCTCGGGGAGATAACACAGTCGATCCCCAAAGCCCTGGTGGAAATAGACGGCAAATCAGCCCTGCACTTTGCAGTTGAGAAATGTGCCGCACACGGCTTCAGCGAAATAATAGTCAATGTTCATCATTTTGCTGCAATGGTGGAGGAGGAGGTATCAAGGCTGAACGGCCTGGGCTTCAATATTTCGGTGTCGGATGAAAGGGAAGGACTTCTCGAAACGGGCGGCGGCCTTTACAAGGCAAGGTGG
>JALOMK010000250.1 GCA_025455505.1 Bacteroidales bacterium | reverse complement strand
GCCTTCGCGTCCTGCAGTCGCCATCGTCCAGGTCCGAGGGAACGCTTTGAACTTTTGCGTGATGAGGTCACTGGCATCCTGCTAATCCCTTTCTGGTCGTTCTGACTAGAATAAAATAAAAGCCCTTGGCTGGGATGATGTCGAATACGACTCAAAGGAGCAGCGCGGGTTTCTGCATCTATACAGGTAAAGGTATAAAGGTATAAAGGTATAAAGGCATAAAGGCATAAAGGTATAAAGGCATCAAGGCTTAAGGGCTTGGGGCAGAGTCTATTGCCAGGCTCCGATTATGAGTCCCATAATTGTCAGGGCAAGAACGCTGTACACGGAATTAATAAGGAAGTGTGCAAGGGACCTGGCTTCGAATATATAGGTTATGCCCATGAAAGTAAATACCCATCCAAGTCCTGCCATGAATCCGGCAAGTGCACCGAAAGCAGGACCTGATCCGGCACCAATGAAAAGTGCGAGGAAGAAGGCCGCTACAAAAGCAAGCAGGAAACTGATACCGAAAATTTTGGCCATATTATGATTTTTGGTGTCCTCTTCGGTAATTCCTGTTTCCTTCATCCACCTTTTTGCGAACATCAGGGGTGAGTACCACAGACCTCCCAAAACGAAGGCACTAACGGCAGCTGCTGTCACGGCAAGCCAGTTGAGATTCTGAAAAGCATTTTGCATGTCCATGTCAGGTAGTTTTTCATACTAACAGGCAAGAGATGAAATTGTTTATTGAGCACAAGGAAGTGCTTTTCAGCCTGAAACTTATTATGATTCAGATTCTTTTCAGATGCTGAATTGCAGCCCTTTTGCTACAAGCCCTCGAAGTTAGTCTGACAACACACCCCCGGGAAGTGCCTTCTGAAGGAACCTGATTAAATTTCCGCTGAGAATATTTGAAATGTCAGATGCGGAATAGCCCCTGTTGCGAAGAATACCCGGGATTTTCTGAAGGTCGGCGATTGTGTCAATGTCTGCAGGCGACTGTTCCCTGCCGAAGGCGCCGTCGAGGTCTGATCCTATGCCGGCATGAAGCGAATCGCCGGCAAGCTGGCATACATTGTCAATATTGTCGGCCACTCTTTCAAGGATTGCTCCCGCTGTCGCAGGCTCAGATACTCCGCGTACCCACCCGGGGACCAGCATCCAGGCGTCAAGTGCTGCGCAGATCACGGCATCCCTTTCAATTAGTCTTTTTATCTGTTCGTCGGAGAACTGCCTGTTGTGGGGGACGAACTTCCTGCAGTTGTTGTGGCTTGCCCAGAGCGGGCCGTCGTAAAATTCAAGAGCCTCTGAAAGGCTTTGGTCGCAAAGGTGAGTGACATCGAGGATGATACCAAGCCTCATCATCTCCGTGAGCAGATCTCTTCCCTTAGGCCCCAGAGGTCCCTCAGAATCGGTTCCGAAGGCGTAAACACCCTCCCCGTAATGCGCAGGTCCCAGGGCGCGGAGTCCGGATTCCCATGCTCTCTCTAGATGTTTCATGGATACAAGGGAATCGGCGCCCTCAAGACTGAGGACATATCCTATCGGAGTATTTACCGGATCTGTTTCCCAGTTTAGCAAATGACTTTCAAGTCCGGCTTTTGAAGTTATCCGCAACAATTCGCCTGCTTGCTCCATTGTCCTGTACCACTCGAGCAGTCACTCTGTATGCGCCCATGCCTGTTCCTGGGAGTTCCACCCCGGGATACTGCTTCCCGGTCTCACATAGCGGGCAATCTGTGTGGCAACACAGATGCCAATATTTCCCCTGCGCATCTCGGCGAACGATACGGTTCCTTTTCCCCTGTCGGGTTTATCGCTCATTCCTGACTCGCTTTCCCTTATCTTCTGAATATTCCACCTGAGGTCCCTGTTCCACTCGAGGGCGTTCATCGAAAGGTCGAGGTGGGCATCGGCTATCAGAAATTTATCGGTTGAAGGCATAATGCTGTCAGATTGTAATTTTCCGTGTATGGGCATCTACCTGCCATTCTTCTGAAGCCATTCCATCTCTCACAACCGACACTGAGGTAAACCTGTCAGTTGTGGGGCATATATGATAAGGTATGCAGTACAGGATGTCTCCTGGTTTCAGAAGAGTGGCTTTTTCAGTCCGGATAACAATATGCTCCTCGCTGTGGTTCACTGTTTCATAGCTGTCGATGCCAAAGAACCTGACACGCGGATGAGGCATTTCTGAGGCCACTGCCTTATGCCCGAGGTCAATGCATGCCAGGTCTGGGGAAGGTTTGCTTACGACTCTTGCAAGAAGGACTGCCGCATGAAGAAAATCCATGTCCCTGTAAGTGGATGATGATTTATAGTCCCACAGGAGAAGTGTTCCCGGACTGCAGTCGGTGTTTTTTCTTTTTGCATGAATCGGGAAAGTAGGTGTTCCGCCTGCAACTGTTACAGGAGTCCTGAATCGCATCGATTCCAGCCTGGATATAAATGATTCAGCCTGCCTGTATGCATCATTGCATTTCTTTTCCCTGGCGATGGCGTCGGCATCGTGCAGGTGCCCGTCATAAACATGGAGGCCTGCATTTTGAGTACCCTGGAGATCATTTATCAGGCTATACAGGGCCGTTGCTTCAGGGCCTGGTTCAATACCGGTGCGGTTCATGCCGATGTTGAGATCGAGCCAGACAAGTGCTTTTATGCCCTTGTCCGAGGCAGCAGACGAAAGGCTTTTAATTATATCCGCATTATCGGCAATACAGCCTATCCGTTTTGATGGAAACCTCAGCTGCAGGTTTATGAATCTTTCAATGGCGGGCCCGACGGGTTGTATTGCAAGTATTATTTCATCAGCCCCGGCGGAGGCTGCCATTTCAGACTCAGCAACTGTTGCACATTTGAACCTGCTGATGCCGGCCTTAAGCTGGAGCCTGACAACCTCTGACATTTTGTGGGTCTTGACATGCGGCCAGAGGCGCTCGGGGCTGCCTGCAATGCTGACCATTCTTCCTATGTTCTCCTCTATCCTGTGGGGATATACAAGAAGGGCAGGCGAGGCGATGTCCTCCGGATTTTTTATCCTGAACCAGGATTCTTCAGGGTCTGTGTTTAACGGCATTTCCCTTTAATATAGCTCAAAAACAGCTTCAACCTCTACCGCGATCCCGGAAGGCAGCATCATCCCGACTGCGCTTCTGACACCAATTCCGTTTTCTTCACCGAAGACTTCAGCCATCAGTTCGCTGAACCCGTTGATCACAAGGGGCTGTTTGTCGAATGCGGGTGCGCTGTTAACCATTCCCAGTACCTTGACAAGTCTTTTTATCCTGTTCAGATCCCCGAAGTGAGTCTTGATGGTTGAAAGCATTGTGAGCCCGACCTGCCTTGCTGCAAGTTTCCCCTGGTCTGTATCCATGTCGGCACCAAGTCTGCCTTTAATAAGGGTTCCGTCGCTGTTGAGAGGTCCCTGCCCGGAGACGTAAAGGAATTTATCCACGACCAGTACAGGCTTATATACTCCAACAGGTTTAGGGGCAGGAGGCAATTCGAGACCAAGCTCTATGATTCTTGCTTCATGATCAGGTTTCATATAAGGAATGTTTAGGGTTTATATACAATGCTTATGGTTAATATATTATGATTATGGTTTATATACAATGTTTTTGGTTTATTGCCAAAGTTAATTGTTTATACAAAAAGTTCAGATTTCATAATTGTAACAGCCTGTCCTGCAATATCCACCCTTTCTCCACTTAGTGAGACCTTCAGTATGCCGCCTCTGCGTGATACCTGGTGCGACACCAGTTCTTTTTTCTTCAGCCTTTCACTCCAGAAGGGTGTGAGTGCGCAATGTGCCGAACCTGTTACGGGATCTTCGTCTATTCCGAGGGCAGGGGCGAAGCACCTTACGACAAAGTCATAAGTTGAACCGGGGGAAGGGGCTGTGACTATAAGGTCGCCGAAATCAGATTTTTTCATTGCCGGAAAGTCCGGTTCCAGACTTCTGACCTCACCTTCGTTATTCATGAGGGCAAGTTTCCATCCGTAGGCAGAGCTGAAATACTCTGCCGCCTGTGCTCCGACTATCTGTCGGAAGCCGGACGGCACTGGTTCCGGTTTAAAATCGTAGGCAGGGAAGTTCATTTTTATCCAGCCCCTGTCTGTTGTTATTCGAAGTTCGCCGGCTTTTGAATACAGGGTGATCGTATCCCCGGGATTATACCTGCCTGTTTCATAAAGTATATGTGATGCTGACAGGGTGGCATGTCCGCAGAGGTCTATTTCGGTCGCAGGAGTGAAGAAGCGGATGTTGAGCCTGTCTTCCTCCGGAAACAGGAAAGCT
>JALOMK010000249.1 GCA_025455505.1 Bacteroidales bacterium | reverse complement strand
GAACAACATTTGAACTCGTCTTTGAGAGAGTCATAAATTAAAAAGCCCGGGAATATTTCCTGAAAATGAAGGTTGCCTTCATTAACACTGGCAATACTCACGGGCTTCCCTGATGCCTGTCCGGCCGGCCTGTAGTCCCTTATAGTCTGAACGCCACGCCCAGGTTTACATAATATGAGCCATAGCCGAGCTCAGCCATAAGGGCGAAATTCTCCTTAATATAATACCTTCCGCCGATGAACCACGACCACACGAAGCCTCCCCAGGTCTCGTAATCAGTAGGTTCAGAACCTGTTCCCTTCCACTTTTCTGTCGCAATGTTATAACCAAGCATCAGTCCGGTATATGTATCCAGTTTGGCGGCAAGTGGATAATGAAAGTAGCCCCTGGCGCCAAGCAGGAAGTTCGAATATACCCACTTCCAGTCAGTGTATTCATACTTGTAGCCTGAATATCCCATCATTCCCCCAACTCCTATGGAGCCTTTTTCCAGGACACCGTCCTTGACACCAACTTCGAAAGAGGCATTTAAGGGAGGGAAGGTCATTGAATAGTATGATCCCGAATACCAGCTGGACCCAAGGCCGATTCCAAGATTCAGAACTTTGTCTCCATCCTTGAATACAGGATCCTGGGCTGTCATTTGTGTCAGGACAAATACAGCAGCAACGAATAAGGTTAGCAGTTTTTTCATACGCGTTTGGATTAAGTACTTAAAGTTAAACAATTATCAGTGATTTATCGAATATCAAAGACAAATATTCAGGTTTTTTAGTTGTCCGATTATTTCAAATAAGAAATTAAGCGAGCAGGTGATCAAGAAGCCGGCGCCGCACATTTAAATATTGCTGAATGAATTTGTTCATATTTCTTTCAGGAATATAACACTTTCCAGAGGCAATAGAATTCCCTGTCATAAATAAATCATAGGGCACTGCCTGATGCCTGTTTAACAGACAAGTGGCAGGATCAATGGTTGTACCAAATACAACTCCTGGGTAAACAAGCTTGTCGACAATTACAGATGAAGGTTTCTGAGCTTCCAGATGAGAAAACAAGAAGAGAATTGACGCCAGGATCAAAACACTTTTTTTCATGATTCCCGCAGATTAAGTTAGTATTAACCTAAAACAATCAGGAAAGAAAATTGTTCAGCCTGATTTCGCAGATGCCCTATGCTGTAAAATAGATAAACATCACAGCCGCAATCGCTGCTCCGGCAAGCGGACCGGCAACAGGCACCCATGAGTACTTCCAGTCGCAGTCACGCTTACCGGGTATAGGGAGCAGCATGTGCATGACCCTGGGGCCAAGGTCACGTGCCGGATTAATTGCATAGCCTGTCGGGCCGCCCAGCGATAATCCAAGCCCCAGCACAACAATTGCCACCGGAAGAGCATTGAGAGAACCGAGTCCCACCTCCGGCTCAGCCATGTAAAGAACTGCAAGGGTAAGGACATAAGTTCCAATGACCTCGGTTATGAAGTTATACCAGTAGCTCCTTATGTTGGGAGACGTGCAGAATACTGCCAGTTTTAAGTCGGCATCAGCAGTGGCATCAAAATGTTTTTTATATGCAAGCCATGTAAGGAAGGCCCCGAACATTGCTCCTAACAGTTGTGCCGCGACATACAACGGGACCTCGGCCCATGAGAACTTATGTGCAATTGCAAGGGCGAGAGTGACTGCAGGATTAAGATGGGCGCCGCTCACCGGGGCTGCAATCAGAACTCCCGTAAATACTCCGACCGCCCAGCCGAATGTTATAACTATCCATCCGCTGTTGTTGCCCTTTGTTTTGCTCAGGAGGACATTGGACACCACTCCGCCGCCGAAGACAATTATCATAGCGGTCCCGAAAAATTCAGCAAAAAATTCGTTCATATCAGATCTATGTTAAGTATGTAAAATCAGGTTCCATGCCTTGATTACTTCTAGTACTTCGAGTACTTTAGGCACTTTAGGCACTCCAGTCACTCTAGTCACTTCTATTTGTCTTCTGCCCATACCTTTGCCGCCTTTACCGCCCTGTGCCATCCCCTGATAAGCGTCTCCGTATCTTCCGGCTTCAGTTCCGGCTCAAAGGTCCTGTCCATCTCCCACTGGCTGCCCGTTTCCTTAAGTCCCGACCAGTAACCCACTGCCAGCCCTGCAAGATAGGCAGCACCAAGCGCTGTAGTCTCTGTTATCCTGGGCCGCACCACCTTAGCCTGTAAAATGTCTGCCTGAAACTGCATCAGGCGGTTATTTACAGTTGCGCCGCCATCGACCCGCAGCTCCTTAATGTCAATGCCCGAATCGGCATTCATTGCATTCAGTACATCAAAGGTCTGGTAGGCAATGCTTTCGAGCGCAGCCCTTGCAATATGTGCGTCTGTCGTACCGCGGGTTATCCCGGTCATTGTTCCGCGCGCATGCTGATCCCAGTGCGGGGCGCCCAGTCCTGCGAAAGCCGGAACAAAATACACTCCATCGCTTCCGTTCACCTTTTCTGCAAGTCCCTCAACATCTGAAGAATGCTGTATGATCCCGAGCCCGTCCCTTAACCACTGGACGACCGCTCCTGCTATGAAAATGCTTCCTTCCAGGGCATAATGAGTCACTCCTCCAACCTGCCATGCCACAGTCGTAAGCAGCCTGTTCTTCGACTCAATAGGTTTTGTACCGATATTCATCATCATGAAACAGCCTGTTCCGTAAGTGTTCTTCACCATACCAGGCTCTGTGCACATCTGTCCGAAAAGAGCAGCCTGCTGATCTCCAGCAATACCTGCCACAGGGATCCCGGACGAAAATGTGCCGGAGGTCTTGCCATACATTTCACTTGAGGGCCTTACACGGGGAAGCATCGAAGCAGGAATATTGAAAAGCTTAAGCAATTCATCATCCCACGAAAGAGTGTTTATATTGAAGAGCATCGTCCGGGAGGCATTCGATACGTCAGTGATATGCAATTCCCCTTTTGTAAGGTTCCATACGAGCCATGAATCGATTGTACCGAAGGCAAGCTCTCCGGCTTCTGCCATCTTCCTTGCTCCTTCCACATTGTCGAGTATCCACTTTACCTTTGTTGCAGAGAAGTAGGCATCAATAATAAGACCTGTCTTTTCACGGATCATTTCAGCATGCCCTTCCTCCCTTAGCCTGTCACAGTATGATGCTGTTCTCCGGTCCTGCCACACAATAGCCCTGTGCACCGGCTTTCCTGTTTTCCTGTTCCAAACCACGGTGGTCTCCCGCTGATTCGTAATCCCGATTGCAGCAATTGAGGAGCTGGCGGTGCCAGCCCTGGTTATGGCCTCGAGAGCCACACCTGCCTGGGTGGACCATATCTCCTCAGCATCATGTTCAACCCAGCCCGGTTTTGGAAAATACTGGGTGAATTCTTTCTGGGCAGTGGCAACGGGATGTCCCTTTTGGTTGAAGATAATTGCACGGGAACTTGTCGTCCCCTGATCGAGAGACAGGATGTAGGTACTCATTCAGATATAGTTTTTTACAATTTTGGAATACGATTCGACCTGGTCTGCCTGCCATTGCGCATCATGGCCCTGTTCCTCGGCCATAAGTCCGGCAACCCTTGGGGCTATCAGCAGGCTTGCCCTGGCATCGAGGAGCAAAGCCCTCGTCCTCCGCGCCAGCACATCCTCAATGGTCACTGCCATCTCCTTACTGCAGATCCACCTTATTTCGGCTTCGGTATATGGCAGGCCGGGACTAAGCTTCTCTCCCATTGATGGTTCATTAATTATCATCTCCCTTATCTGCCGGGCATCATCGCCATAAATATGGAGCCTGTCAGAACGATCAACGTTTTCGTCTGACAGAAGACTCATAACGTCAGTTGTGCATTTCGATTTCCTGAGAAAGCCTGCCTTCTCAGCCTTGTCGACGGTCTCCATGGCCATGCACCTGTAGGTTGTCCATTTCCCCCCTATCACAGACAGCAATCCTGATTTGGACAAGGTTATTTTATGCCTTCTAGACACTTCCCTTGTAGCTTCAGGGTTTGCGGGATTAGCGGCAAGCGGACGAAGGCCGGCAAAAACGCACAGGATATCTTCACGCTTCGGAGGGCGTGTCATATAAAGACCTGCTGTTCCAAGTATGAAATTGATCTCCTGGTCGAGGGCAAGCGGCTCAAGAGATATCCGGTCGAGCGGTGTATCGGTGGTACCGATAACAACCTTGCCGTACCAGGGAATTGCAAACAGTACCCTTCCGTCAGATGTCTTGGGTATCATGATTGCAGAGTCACTGTCAAGAAATGACCTGTCGATCACAATGTGAACACCCTGGCTTGGCTTTATTGTTGCACTGCTGCCAGGCTTGTCCATCCGGGCAATATCGT
>JALOMK010000248.1 GCA_025455505.1 Bacteroidales bacterium | reverse complement strand
CGGCAACCAGTTCACTTAAGGCGCGGGAATTATTTATATTTGAAGAAACCTTAAAAATGGCAAAGCGCTATAAGTGGGGTATCCTTGCCCCGGGCAAAATGTCGGCGAAATTCTCAAGGGGGCTGAAACTTCTTGAGAATGCCGAAATATATGCAGTGGGGTCGAGGAATATTGAAAGGGCCCGGCACTTCGCTTCGGAATTCGGCTGCACGAAGGCTTATGGCAGCTATGAGGAGCTTGCCTCTGACAGTGAAGTTGACGTGATTTATGTCGCATCACCGCACTCCCATCACTTCGAACATGTAATGCTATGCCTCGGCAACAACAAGGCAGTTATATGCGAAAAGGCCTTCGCCCTTAACAGCCGCGAGGCAGAAACAATGATCAAAGAGGCGCGCAGCCGGAAAGTGTTTCTTATGGAAGCGCTGTGGCCTCCCTTCCAGCCTCTCTATAGAAAAGCAACTGCCATTGCCAGGTCGGGCGAAACGGGAAAAGTTATTCATCTCAATGCGCATTTCTCATTTCAGCCCCCCTTCGATCCTCTCGACAGGAAATTCAACCTCAGCCTGGGAGGAGGCTCCCTCCTGGATATCGGGATCTATCCGGTTATTGACGCACTCTGGTTCATGGGAGTCCCGGATGAGATAATTGCAAAGGCAGGATTCTCACCCACCGGATCTGAAGATTCAATTAATATTATCTTTTCGTATGCCGATGGCCGCATGGCTAACCTTTACAGCTCTTTCAGGACCGCTGGAGGCATCGGCTGTACAGTGATGTGTGAACGTGGGAACATTATTTTCTCGCGTGCCCGCGACATGTCGCAGCAGCTTGATATTGAAATCCCCGGCCGCGATCCGGATCACTTCTCCCTGCTCCCTGAAGGAATGGGTTACCAGTACGAAGCCGAAGAAGTAATGCTTTGCCTCGATGAAGGACGGAATGAAAGCGATGTTGTACCGCTTTCTTTCAGCCTTGACCTTATGAGAACTCTCGACAGGATCAGGGGGGCGGCAGGAATAAGCTTCCCCGGCCGCGACTGACAGGTCGCCGCTGTGAACAATTAATCCGGGAATTCTGTTATTAAAGTATTGAAAAGCAGGAAGTAGCAATGCTTTCTGCCTTCTGTCAACTTTAATACTTTAATACAAATTCATGAAAATCAGGGTTTTTGTTATTTTCCAGTTGCTTATTTCGGCTTCATTTTTCAGGCTCAGCGCCCAGAATACCGATGCAAACGTATTCGGACATGTAACATCTGGCGGAGAGCATATTCACTTTGCAACAATACAGGTTGAGGGAACACAGCGCGGCACAACAACCGATGCAACAGGCCATTACATGCTTGTAAACCTCCCTGAAGGAACACATGTAATAGTGGCGCGCTTCCTTGGTTACACTACGCAGAAAAAGACAATAACAATCTCCAGGAAACAGTCGGTGGAGCTGAACTTTGAACTCGAGGAAGAGCACATGGCTCTGAATGATGTTGTAATAACAGGGACCAAAACCGTAAAGCGTCAGACCGACTCTCCCGTAATAGTAAACATTCTCGACAGCAAGGCGCTGAGCGTTGCCCAGGCCTGCAACATTTCGGAAGGACTCAAGTTCCAGCCCGGGCTGAGGGTTGAAACCGACTGCCAGACATGCAACTACACCCAGCTGAGGATGAACGGCCTGGGTGGATCATATTCGCAGATCCTTGTAAACGGCCGCCCTGTTTTCAGTCCGCTTACAGGCCTTTACGGCATGGAACAGCTGCCGGCCAATATGGTTGAACGTATAGAGGTTGTCAGGGGCGGCGGCTCGGCACTCTATGGTTCGAGCGCTATCGGCGGCACAGTGAATATAATTACAAAGATCCCCGACGACGACAGCTTCGAATTTGAATCATTGTACCAGGATATAAATGGTGGTGCAGGCGACATTGTCCTCAACGGGAACATAAATGTCCTGGGCAAGTCGCGCAATGCCGGCGCCACTATTTTTGCGAACCTGAGGGAAAGGGAGATGTACGATCACAACGGAGACAATTTTTCGGAGCTCCCGGAGCTGAAAAACAACTCCTTCGGGGCTTCTATGTTTTTCAGGCCCACGCCCAACCAGAAGCTTGAACTCAGCTTCAGCAGCATGTACGAGTACCGTTACGGCGGTGAAATTACAGGGAAGCCAGCCTATCTTGCACAGCAGGCCGAGGAGCGCACCCACAATGTATTCATGGGAGGAGCCGATTACCAGGTGAACTTCAACGAGGAGAACAGCTCATTCATAGCCTATTTTGCAGGACAGAATACTGCAAGAATGCATTACACAGGGATTCTGCCTGACGATCCATCAGACTTCGACACTCATGTTTCTGATCCCCCTTATGGCGGAACCACAAATACAACTCTCCAGGCGGGAACCCAGCTAAACCACAGGCTGAATGAGTTTCTCGGAGGCAGAAATGTCCTTACTGCAGGTCTTGAAGCCCTGTACGATGATGTGCTTGACACCATCCCGGCCTACAGGTATGTTATAGATCAGAGCACTCTTAACATTGGCGCATTTGCACAGAGCGACTGGGAGATAACCCCCTCGCTTAACTTCCTCGCCGGGGTGAGGGCCGACAAGCATAATTTTGTTGACAGGGTTATCTTCAGCCCGAGGCTGTCATTCCTGTATAAACTGTACGATTACACACAGTTCAGGCTCACATGGGGGACGGGCTTCAGGGCTCCCCAGGCCTTTGATACCGATATGCACATTGCCTTTGCAGGCGGAGGCGTATCAAGGATTAGCCTTGCTCCCGGCCTGAAGGAAGAAAGGTCTTCGAGCTTCAGCGGGTCGGTAAACTATGACAAGACATCAAAGATGTTCATAGCAGGATTCACCCTTGAGGGCTTCTATACACGCCTCGACGACGTTTTTTACCTTCAGCAGACCGGAAGCGATGAGTTCGGCGACCTGTATGAGAAAAGAAACGGGACAGGCGCTACCGTGAGCGGCATGACTTTCGAGGTCAGGGCTAACTATAACAAGAAAATCCAGCTCGAGGGCGGCCTGACTTATCAGAAGAGCGACTACGACGACCCTGTGGAATATATTTCAGGCCTCAGCCCCGTGACAGCCTTCCTCAGATCGCCAGACATCTATGGCTACACAACATTGTCACTGACTCCCGGGAAAAGATTCAGCGCCTCATTTACAGGTGTCTTCACAGGTCCAATGCAGATAGCACATTTTGCAGGTGCCCCAGAACAGGCTGTTGACGAGTACGTTACAACACCATCCTTCGCGGAGCTTGGAATTAAGGCATCTTATTCAATTCCCTTTGAGGCGATGAATACAGCCCTTGAATTTTCAGTCGGCGTGAAAAACATACTTAATGCCTACCAGGACGATTTCGATTCAGGCAAATACCGCGACAGCAACTATGTTTATGGTCCGGGAGCACCAAGGACGATAGCAATCGGATTAAAAATAAAATCACTTTGACCTGAAGGCTCCCGGAATTGAATAAATTTGCTTTCTGACAGGTCCGGCTCCTGTGTGAAGCCTTTCTTCTCACCGGGTTTTGAATTACCGGTATTTACTAGGGGGATCATGGAACATCCGCCACGGCATGTCAGGATTAAGCATAAGCCCCAACGCTAATGAGTCTTTTGCCGGATATCAGGAACGAAAGCGACTATTTCAGGAAAAAGCTGTTCCTTGCAGCAATCATACCGCTGATCTTCATCTCCCTTATGTGGCTCGCTGAGGCGGCAGAGCTGATTTTTGAATCCGATTTCCACAGGCTTGGCATTTTTCCTTTATCGGTCAAAGGAATCCCCGGCATAATACTCTCGCCTTTCATCCATGACGGATTCCGTCACCTTGTGAATAACACACTGCCTCTCTTCTTCCTGTCACTGGCTCTTTTCTACCTCTATTCTGAAGTTGCATTTAAGGTGTTTTTGATTACATGGTTTTCTTCCGGGATTCTTGTCTGGATAGCCGGCAGGGAGGCCTGGCACATAGGGGCAAGCGGGATCGTTTACGGACTGGCGTCCTTCCTGTTTTTCAGCGGGATAATACGAAGGTATTTCAGGCTGGTTGCATTATCGCTTCTTATTGTCTTTCTTTACGGATCGATGGTATGGGGCATCTTTCCCGGTGTTTACAGGAGCGTGTCGTGGGAATCGCACATGCTTGGCTTCCTGTCGGGACTTGTACTTTCGATCTGGTACCGGGACCAGGGTCCGCAGGCGCCGGTATATGAGTGGATGCATGAGGATGAAGGCATGGAGGAGGAAGGGAGAGGGGGAGAAGAGGAGAGAGGGGGAGAAGAGGAGAAGAGGAGAAGAGGAGAAGAGGAGAGGGGGGGGTG
>JALOMK010000247.1 GCA_025455505.1 Bacteroidales bacterium | reverse complement strand
AGGAATTTTTAGATTTTGTAACATTTGTTACAATTTGAACTGGCCCTTATTCTCATTTTCGCAGTGGACAATAATAATAATCAGATATGAAAAGAGACATACTTAAAATCGATGAGGAATTATGCAATGGCTGCGGACTTTGCGTTCCGAACTGCCACGAAGGCGCACTCCGTGTAATTGACGGCAAGGTACGGCTCATCAGCGAACTGATGTGCGACGGACTGGGAGCCTGCATCGGGCACTGCCCAGAAGGTGCCATTACAATTGAAACAAGGGAAGCTGAACCTTATAATGAGATAAAAGTCATTGAACAGATGGTTGACAAGGGTAAGAATACTGTTGTGGCGCATCTGAAGCATTTGAAGGAGCACGGCGAAACAGGCTTCCTCCAGGATGGAGTAGGCTGGCTGAAGGAACACAGGAATGAACTGAAATTCAGCCTTGAAGAGGTGATAAACGAGGTGCACAATCATGGAAAAGCACCTCTTGTGACCGCAATGGCAGGAGCCGCAGCAGGAGCTTCCCAGGGTCAGGGACACAGTATGGGGCAGGGACAGGGACATGGACATGGACACGGACACGGACACGGACATGGATCAGGTCAGGCACACGGCGGCGGAGGCTGTCCCGGCTCAAGGACAGTTGTCATCGGAAAGCCAGCAGCCAAGGAGAGTACTTCAGAAGCGGCGGATCAGCCTTCTGAGTTAAGACAGTGGCCTGTACAGATGCACCTCGTGAATCCGAATGCTCCATATTTCAGGGGTTCCGACCTGCTCCTTGCTGCCGATTGCGTGGCTTTCTCGGTAGGAGGCTTCCACAGCAGGCACCTGAAGGGAAAATCCCTAGCAATTGCGTGTCCCAAGCTCGACAATGGCATGGATATATACGTGGAGAAACTAACGGCGATGATCGAAACTGCAAAGCTTAACACGATTACCGTAATGATGATGGAAGTCCCCTGTTGCGGAGGCCTCCTCCAGATTGTCAGGTCAGCCCAGGCAAAATCATCCCGCAAGGTGCCGGTGAAGAGAATGATAGTCGGCATAAACGGTGAAATACTCCAGGAAGAGTGGGTATAATTTCCTGATAAAAGTCATCTTTCAGGGGGAAAACTAATACTGTTTCCCCTTTTTTTTTTAAATTTGATTAAGGTTCACGGTTTTTATTCTGTATTACTCATGAATCCAGGACTTCCTTCCAATGTAAATCCTGATCAGGTTTACCTGGGCTTCGACATAGGATCAGTTTCACTAAACAGTGTTGTCATGGACCGGGAATTTAAGATCCTCGGTAATTACTATGACTATCTGCAGGGCAGACCCTTTACAGTTCTTTATGACAGGCTCGAGGCTATCCTCAGGGAATATCCTGCCCGGAGAATAAGCTTTACTGCATTCACAGGATCGGGAGGAAGAATTGGTGCAGAACTGTGCGGCGGAGTCTATGTAAATGAAATAATAGCCCAGGCCACATCCTCTGCCCGCCTCTACCCGGATGTGCGTAGCGTGATAGAAATAGGAGGTGAGGATTCAAAACTGATATGGCTCTCGGCAAAAGACGGGGATGGAAAGTCGTCTCTGGCCGACTTTGAGATGAACAGCATCTGCGCTGCCGGCACCGGGTCATTCCTCGACCAGCAGGCCAGGAGGATAGGCGTGCCAATTGAAAACGAATTCGGCAAAATGGCGCTCCTCTCGGAGGATCCGCCTAGGATTGCTGGCCGCTGCAGCGTGTTTGCAAAGAGTGACATGATACATCACCAGCAGATTGCCACCCCCCTGCACGACATAATTAATGGACTCTGTTTTGCACTGGCCAGGAACTTCAGAAGCAACCTCGCGAGGAGCAAGGAGATAGTGAAACCTGTTCTCTTCTCGGGAGGCGTAGCAGCAAACCAGGGAATGGTGAGAGCCTTCAGATCGGTACTGGCGCTGGGTGAAGAAGATCTTATAGTTCCTGAATACCACGCATCGATGGGCGCTATCGGTGCCCTTTTCCATGCCCTGGAGAACAAGCCCGGCCTTGACAATTTCGAAGGCACAGGTCGCCTGAAGGCCTATCTTGAAAATGAAAAACGTGAATTTCTTAGCCTGCCATGCCTGAAGGAAGCCGATGTCCTTTACAGGAAGGATGTATTTCCGCTAAGGAATGACGGCAGCAAAACCAGGGTCTACCTGGGACTCGACATAGGATCGCTGAGCACAAATGTAGTTCTGATCGATGAAGAACACCGCGTTGTTGCAAGGAGGTATCTTCCCACGGCCGGCAAACCCCTGGAAGCCATTCAGAAGGGACTCTCCGAAATCTATGACGAAGCCGGTGAAAAAGTTGTTGTTGCCGGAGCGGGCACTACAGGGTCGGGACGTTATCTTACAGGTGACTTCATCGGGGCCGACACGATTCAAAATGAAATAACGGCACAGGCAACCGCTGCAATCGACTTCGATCCCACCGTTGACACAATATTTGAAATCGGCGGACAGGACTCGAAATATATAAGTATAGAAAACGGGGTTGTAGTAGATTTTGAGATGAACAAGGTTTGTGCCGCGGGCACCGGGTCGTTCCTCGAAGAACAGGCTGAAAAACTTAACATCGATATCGTCGGGGAGTTCGGAGCCATGGCTCTCAATGCCCCTGCCCCGGTGAAACTTGGCGACAGGTGCACCGTATTCATGGAATCGGACCTTAACACATGCATGCAGAAGGGCGCGGCAAAGGAAAACCTTGTGGGCGGACTGGCCTATTCAATAGTCTACAACTATCTTGAGAAGGTAGTCGGCGATAAAAGAGTCGGCAACAGGATCTTCTTCCAGGGTGGTGTAACAAACAATAAGGCTGTGGTAGCCGCATTTGAACAGGTAACGGGAAAGAAGATTACGATACCGCCGCATTTTGATGTCACCGGAGCCATCGGGGCTGCAATCCTTGCCCAGAGAAAGATGAAGGAAGGAGAGGTCTCAAAGTTCAAGGGTTTCGGTATCAGGAATGCAGCTTACAGCATTAGCAGGTTTACATGCAGGGAGTGCACAAATCACTGTGAGATAAGACGCGTGAAGATTGATGGGGCAGCAAAGCCTCTTTACTATGGCGGAAGATGCGAGAAATACGAAACAGGCGACAGGAAAAAGGCTGACAAGGAAATCCCCGACCTCGTTGCTGAAAGGACAAAACTGCTGACTGAGGGCTATGATCCTGCAAGCATGCCTGACCGTCCTTCGGTGGGCATCCCGAGAGCCCTCATGGTGTATTACCAGCAGTTCCCCTTCTGGAGAACATTCTTTGAGGATCTCGGGTTCCGTGTGCTCGTCTCGAAAGAATCGGACAAAGCCCTTGTGAACAGATCAATCGAGCTGATGACAACCGAGACCTGCCTGCCCGTTGAACTGATGCATGGACACGTCATGGACCTTGCAGACAAGGGAGCGGACTACATCTTCATACCTTTCATTGTAAACGGCAAGGAGAGAAAAGGGAACAACACCTTCAACTGCAACTGCCCATGGATACAGACCTATCCCTTTATGGTAAAGGCCGCGCTCCGGTCTAAGGTCGATGAATCGAGGCTACTTATCCCGACCCTCCATTTCAGGTTTTTTGAACGCGCCCTGATGAAGGAAATGACAGCCTTCTTCCACGAGAGGTTCGGCTTGAGCAAAAACCGCATCAGGGAGGCCGTTTACAAGGCCGATTCGGTGCAGACGGCATTTGAAGCAAAGCTTGTTGAAACCGGGACGAAAGCACTCGAAAAAGTACCTCCAACCTGCAGGCCCGTGGTGATCCTGGGCAGACCCTACAACATTACCGATCCGCACCTTAACCTCGCCCTGTCGGAGAAACTGATGGCCCAGAATGTAATGCCGGTACCTCTCGACATGCTCAACCTTCAAACAGCTGAAATCTTCAGTCATTACAGGAACATGTACTGGCCCAACGGGCAGAAGATAATAGCCGCAGCACGAATGGTTGCCCAGAACGACAAGCTGCATGCGGTTTACATAAGCAACTTCCGCTGCGGACCCGATTCGTTTATCTGGCACTATGTGACCGAGGAACTCAAAAGCAAACCCTTCCTTCACCTTGAAGTGGATGAGCATTCGGCAGATGCCGGCATGGTAACCCGCATTGAAGCCTTTCTCGACAGCCTGAGAGGGGCAGAACTCAACAGGAAGAGGGAGGAGAAGATATTCAGGCCGCGTCCGGGAATGGCCTCTCCCGAGAAGGACAGGGTGCTCTACTTCCCGCATATGAACGACACGGCTTACTTAATCTCGGCAGCAGCCCGAAGCTGCGGCATTCCCTCGGAGGTGCTGCCGCCAATAACAAAAGAAGATATAAGCCTTGGAAGAAAATATACATCATCGA
>JALOMK010000246.1 GCA_025455505.1 Bacteroidales bacterium | reverse complement strand
CCAGGGTTCGTGGTATGAGAATGATGGCGGGTAGTCGAATTTCCTTACCCCGTTGAGCGAGTAGTAGGAGAGGTGCTGGTTCACAAAATTCACTCCCAGTGCCAGT
Organism: Bacteroidales bacterium; assembly: GCA_025455505.1. Lineage (GTDB taxonomy): Bacteria > Bacteroidota > Bacteroidia > Bacteroidales > VadinHA17 > LD21. The sequence goes on along the minus strand of JALOMK010000246.1, from coordinate 4,277 downwards.
TCCCAGTCCACAAGCCTCTTCTGTGTCTCAAAGCTCATCTCCCAGCCTCCTCCTCCATAGGTTTCACTGAGGGTTCGCGTCCTTCCCGCCTGGTTCGCGGCGCTTCTGAGCTCGCGCACGGCCCTGTCGTTCCCGAACTGGCCGCCGAGGCCATGGGAGTCGAGCCTGTTCCCGAGCATGTCGATGCCAGGCATCTGGTGCCAGATATAGAATGCCGGTTCGTCCGAGCCGTCTGTAGGTTCGGGCCAGCCATGTTCCCAGTAATGGCCTGTCCAGAGCAGGTTGTTCTCATCACAGTAGGCGCTCCATGGCTTTGCCCACCTGTCGACGAAGAGCTCGAGGAGGAGTTCATAATAGTCATGTCTTACCTTCCTCCAGTCGCCGTACTCTTCGGCCAGCGAGGGAAGGCTTAATCTCAGGTCGTAGCCCCAGCGTTTTTTGAAAGCATCCCAGAGATCCGGGGTCCAGCGCATCATAGCACCATCCGACATTGCGGCCTCGAGGTTGGGCTCATCAGTGAATACTCCCGGGAGCGCCTGCCCGAAATCGGCACGGTTCCTACCGTATCCCTTTTTCATTGTCAGTTCAAGGAACTTTTCAGTCACACCCGGGTAAAGCAGGTCGACATATGTGAATCCGCCATACCAGGGAGATTTGGCCGGGTAAGTCTTCCTGAAAATATAATATGTTCCCGTCTTTCCTTTTTCTTCTTCCCAGGTGGCGGTTATGTCAGTAAAGGTTGCTCCTGTCTTCTTCAGGACAAGGGCTATCGTGTCGCTCATTCTTACATCGAGCTTCCCAAGTATCTCCATCTTAAGACCGCTTCCGTGCCGGTATGAATCGGGCATTTCAGCAGGGACATGCCCGCCGGCAAAGCCCGAAGGGTATGAGTTTTCGTCATAGATCCACACTTTCATGCCCAGTTCCTTTCCTTTCTTTACGGAGTAATCAAAAAGCCTGAACCATTCGTCGGAAAGGTACTCGGTGATAAGTCCGGGCCGGGGATGTACAAAGACGCCTCCTATGCCTGCTTCACTGAACTGCTGCATCTGGAAGTCTATGCCATCTTCAGTGATATCATCGTTCCAGTCCCACAAGGGGGCGCTCCGGTACTCTGCAGGAGGGTCGGCAAATAGCTGTTTAAACTCTGATATTGAGGTAATTCCTGCCGGGGTGGGTTTCTGGCTGCAGGCGCCTAAGAGCAGGAGCAACACAGCGAAAGAAATGAAAGGCATCCTGTATCCTGTCATGACAAAGAGATTGATTCTGAACGGGGAAAGAGCTGACTTAAAAATACAGCTATTTTTTCAGACTCCGGATCTCATCCCGAAGTTCATCTATCTTATCAAGAAGGTGCCTGTACAGGTCATCCTGGTTTTCATCCCTGTATTTAATCTCTCTTATCTCTTCCGATAGTTCCTTCTGGCTCTCCTCCATCGAGTTCATTATCACCCCTATGAACAGGTTCATAATTATCATCGCGCCGATGAGGATGAAGCTCGCAAAGTAGGCGAAAGAGCTCACTGACACTATCCTGAGGCCTCCGTCGGGCGACGGACCGTAAACATGTTTTTCCATGATGTCAGTCCAGCCCTCAAGCGTAAGAATCTTGAAGAGAGTGACTGAAGCATGGTGCAGGTCGCCGAAATTCACGGCATCCGTAGGGCCAAAAACGAATACCCCGATAATAGAATACACGAAGAAAAGAATGGCTATGAGAAGGATAACGTATCCCATTGAGGGGATGCTCTTGATCAGTGCGCCGATCAGAAGCCGGAGTTTTGGAAAGAATGTGATCATCCGCAGTATCCGGAGCACTCTCAGTATCCTGAGGACAGCGAAAAAGTGGGTGTCGGCCACAGGTACGAGGAGGACAGCAACAATAAGAAAATCGAGAACATTCCAGGGATCGGCGAAAAAGTCCCAGGGCCGCTTTCCCCTTGCAATTATCTTCAGGATTATTTCAAGTGTAAAGGCCCACACTATTATCCTGTCGAGAAAGTGGAAAAGGTCAGCGTGGCCTGCCGTGACTGCCGGGTATGTCTCAAGGCCGATGAGAATCACCGATGCGAGTATAAGAACGAAAATGAAAGCGTTAAATATCTTTGACGCTGTTATTTTAACTGCAAGGCTAACTATTGGATTCATGATGCCTTCTTTTTCCTGAACATTATCCGCAGCATCGGGAAGGATGCTATTAATATAAACAGAACGATTATGTAGGCTGAGTATTTAAGTATGCCCGGGTAGGTCTTGCCGACGAAATAACCCAGGGGTGTAAGGGTTCCAATCCAGGTGAGTGCCCCCAGTATGTTGAAGAGAAGAAACTTCCTGTATTTGAACCTTGTGGCCCCGGCAATCATCGGCACAAGCGTCCTTATAATGGGCATGAATCTTCCCAGGATGAAAGCCCACACTCCGAACCTGGTATAAAAACTGTGTCCCCTTTCCAGGTATTCCTTCCTGAAGAAGCGCGACTTGTTGTCTGTAAAGAACCTGTCGCCCAGCCATTTGCCCTTATGATAGCCAGTGAAGTCGCCAAGGAAGGAGGCAACAATCATTAGCGCCATCAGCACAGGAAGGGGAAGCTCAAGGTAATGTGTCCCGCAGAAGATACCGGCCGCAAACACAAGGTAATCGCCGCCGGGAAGGACAAAGCCCAGGAAAAAACCGGTTTCGAGATAAATAATGATGAGAACAAGGATCAATCCTCCGTATTCAATTATATGATGAGGATCGGAAATGAAACTGAGAAAACCACCTTCCATAAGCTCTATATGTTTTTTTCAGATGGATTCCTTATCCTGAAAGAGAGGAAAATACTGCCTGCAATTATAAGAGCTATAAAGGCGAGCGACAGTTCAATCGGGACCTTGTAAACATCAACGAGCATCATCTTTAGCCCTACGAAGACAAGAACAATTGCCAGGCCGTACGACAGCAGCCAGAACCGGTGTATGATGCCGGCAAGGGCAAAGTAAAGCGAACGCAGTCCAAGTATTGCAAATACGTTTGATGTATATACTATGAACTGGTCCTGTGTTATTGCAAGGATCGCAGGTATGCTGTCGACGGCAAAGATGAGGTCGGTTGTTTCTATAAGAAGCAGAACAAGGAAAAGGGGCGTTGCGAAACGTTTTCCCTGATTTTTAACGAAAAACCTGTCTCCCTGCAGTTCCGGCGTAACAGGTATGAATTTTCTTGCAAAGATAACAACCGGGTTTTTTGCGGGATCGATACGGATATTGCTGTGCCCGAACATCTTGTATCCGGTATATATCAGCAGGGCGCCGAAAAGATAGATTGTGAAATGAAATTTCTCAATCAGCGCGACACCTGCGAAGATGAATATTACTCTCATAACAAGTGCCCCGAGTATACCCCAGAAAAGAACCTTGTGCTGGTATTTTGCCGGTATCTGGAAGTATGTGAATATCATTACAAAGACAAAGATGTTGTCGACGCTGAGTGCTTTCTCGACAAGGTATCCGGTGAAGAATTCAAGCGCCTGCTGCTGCCCCTTCCAGAAGAAAATGACAGTGTTGAAAACGAGTGCCAGAAAAATCCATACAAATGTCCAGGTGAGTGCTTCCTTTACCGATACTTCATGGGTTTTCCGGTGAAACACTCCAAGGTCGAGGGCAAGCATCAAAAGAACAAAGAGGTTGAAAAGGATCCAGAATAATACAGGGGTTTCCACTTTACAGTTTTTTGGTTAAGTAACACAAAGATGAATGATTTTGTTTAAATATTAAGTCGTGTGGCTGCCCTATTAATTTCCCGGGAGGCAACTCATGCGCCATGACCTGAAAGCAGAGTCACTTTGTGGCTGAGCGGACATTCTTAATGAACTCGGATAGTTTTACCCTGTCGAGGTTCCCGTCAGTCCTTACCCCGCTGCAAATGTCAACTGCAAAAGGATGCACCTCCTCAATTGCCTGTATAACGTTTCCCGGGTTCAGTCCGCCGGCAAGTATTACAGGGCACTTCGAGTTATCGCATATTTCGCGGCTCAGGCTCCAGTCATGAACCCTGCCCGTTCCCCCCAGTTCCTTTACCTTGAGGTTTGGATTACCGCTGTCGAGAAGCAGGGCGTCGACATCCTCTGAAAGTTCGATCGCAAGGTCAACGCTTTCACTGTCGATTACATGTATCACCTGAACAATTTTTATCCCCGGCAGCTCATCCCTCAGCATTGAGTAGGTACCTGAATAAAGGAGATCCACTATCTGTATTGTACGCGTGGCAGTCCTTCGGTGATGCCTGATTATCTCCTC
>JALOMK010000245.1 GCA_025455505.1 Bacteroidales bacterium | reverse complement strand
ACCCAATGTACCGCGAGGCATAGGGCCTGCCGCCGGCGTCATCCCTGTCCTGGCAGAATTTTATGTACTTTTTGATTGCCCCCGGGAAATGCGAATAGTTTCCCTCGTTTATCGAATATATGAAGCCGTCCTCAGGGGTTGTGATATCAGGATGGGAGAGACAGAATTCTCCAATCGAAGGGTCGAGTGTAAATCCGTTCACCCCGTTGCCCGTTGAATAGACAAGCATTGTGGAGGAGCCATAGATTATATATCCGGCTGCTACCTGGGCGGATCCCTTCTGCAGGAAATCGATCTTTTTTACTTTCTCTCCCCTTGGAGTGATGCGCCTGTAGATAGAGAATATCGACCCAACCGATACATTGAAATCGATATTTGACGATCCGTCGAGCGGATCGATGCAGACGACGTATTTCCCCTTTGATGCAAATTTGTCGGAAAATACAATCTCATGCTCGTTCTCTTCCGTGGCTACCCCGCAGCATTCACCGCTGGAAAGGAGGGCTCCTATGAAAACGTCATCTGCGTATGCATCGAGTTTCTGCTGTGTCTCGCCCTGGATGTTTATGTCGCCGGTATGGCCTATGATATCGACAAGGCCGGCCTTGCTGATCTTTTTGTTGACCATTTTCGCGGCAGTTCCCAGGTGGTGAAGCAGAGAGGAGAGCTCCCCCTTGGCGAAGGGAAAGTCTTTCTGCTTCATTATTATAAAATCATTCAGGGTTGTGATCTTGTAGTTTTTCATTGCATGGGGGATATACGGCAAATTTAGCTAAAAAGCAGGTCCTTATTCAAGCTTTCGGAATGAAACATCTGAAAATCAAATGGCCTGAATTCAATAGTGTTTCGCAAGGGCAGCAAAGTGATTTTCTGAAGATGGAATCTGGAGGAGATGTTCTAATTTAGGGGAAAAATTCAGAATGAGGGTTTATAAATTCGGAGGAGCATCCGTGAAGGATGGGGCGGGGATAAGGAATCTTGCACATATCCTTGAAGGTGCAAAAGACAACCTTGTTATTGTTGTATCTGCTTTCGGGAAAACAACAAACGCACTGGAATCGGTACTGGGAACCTGGTATGCGGCAGATGAAATCTGGAAGGAGAAGCTTAACAGCCTGGTGCAATACCACAGGGATGTAATGCATGACCTGGTTAGAAATCCTTCCGTCCTCTCCGGCGAGATAGAGATTTCATTCGCGAAGCTCCGTGATTACCTTTCGGTTCCTCCCAGGTTTGAATACGACCAGGAATACGACCAGGTTGTTTCATACGGGGAGCTGTGGTCAACAATGATAGTTGCTGAATACCTGAAGTCGGAGGGTGCAGGTGCTGAATGGGTTGATATAAGGAAAGTGCTTATTACGGACAACAGGTACAGGGATGCCAATATTCTCAGGGATGAAAGTCAGAAGAGGGCACTTGCCGCGTTTGATTTCAGGAAGGTCAGGATGTATGTCACGCAGGGTTTTATAGGCGGCACATTCGCAGGGTTTTCAACTACATTGGGGAGGGAAGGTTCTGATTACACGGCCGCACTTCTCGGAAATATGCTTGATGCGGAGAGTGTTACAGTATGGAAGGATGTCCCGGGAATCATGAATGCTGATCCCCGGTGGCTTTCCGATGCCGAGATGCTTGAGGAGATCTCGTACAGGGAGGCCGTTGAGATGACATTTTCAGGCGCCAAGGTTATTCATCCCAAAACGATAAAGCCCCTGCACAACAAGAAAATACCTTTGTATGTAAGGTCTTTTATCGAATCGCAGAAAGAAGGGACTACAATAAAGGAAGATGCATCGCTCAGGAAGCTGCTGCCCGTCTATATTAAAAAGGAGGATCAGATCCTTATTTCAATTCTGCCGAAGGATTTTTCCTTCGTAATGGGCGAAAGCCTGGGAATAGTGTTTCAGGCCTTTGCAAGTCATGGGATTAAGGTTAACCTTGTTGAGGCGAGTGCAGTGAGCATAAACGTATGTGTTGATGATGAGCGGGGCAGGATTGATGCTCTCCTGGCTGAACTGGGAAGGGAATATTCAGCAGTTTATAACGGGAATGCAGAGATGCTGACGATAAGGCATTATACGGGTGCCGCAATTGAAAGGATAACACGGGGGCGTGAAATTTTGCTGGAGCAGAGAACCAGGAGCACAGTGCGCTTTGTTGTGCGCAAGACAGGCTGACGCTGAGGCAAGGTTGAGAAAGGCAGGCTATATTCGGGCGATGCCGGTCCTGTCGTCCGGGACCGGACCGGGCTTTAATCAGCGGTCGAACAGGAGACGGCTGCCGCGGTAGTTTTCATTGAGAACTCCATTGTCATAGACGGGAGTGCCGTTCACGAAGGTCATAATGACCCTCGAACGGAATGAAGTGCCTTCGAAGGGTGACCATCCGCACTTGTACAATATGTTTTCCTTTGTCACCTTCCAGGGCGAATGAGGACTTACAAGGCAGAGATCGGCCTTATATCCCTCCCTTATGAATCCTCTTTGTCTTATATTGAAAAGAATCGCCGGGTTATGGCACATTTTCTCAACAATTTTTTCGACTGAGAAGATGCCTTCATGCCACATTTCGAGCATTGCAACAAGTGAATGCTGAATGAGTGGGCCACCGGAGGGGGCCCTTAAGTATGATCCGGACTTTTCCTCAAGGGTATGGGGTGCATGGTCGGTTGCGACTATATCGATAGTGTCGCTGTTCACGGCATTGCGAAGTGCTTCCCTGTCGAACCTTGTTTTTATAGCAGGATTCCACTTGATAAGCGGGCCCAGTTTTTCGTACCCGGAATCGTCGAACCAGAGATGGTGTACGCATACCTCTGCAGTGATTCTTTTTTCTGCCAGCGGCGTGTCGTTTGAAAAAAGCTTCATCTCGTCGGCGGTTGAAAGGTGGAACACATGCAGCCTTGTATTGTATTCGCGTGCCAGGTTTACGGCGTAAGAGGAAGAGCGGAAGCACGCCTCCCTGTTCCTGATAAGAGGGTGCATGGCGAAAGGGATATTGTCACCGTATTTGGCCCTGTAGGTCTCTGTATTGGCTTTTATTGTTGCTTCGTCTTCACAGTGAGCGCTTACGGGCATGTGGGCATTCCTGAAAAGCTCCCTGATTGCATTTTCGTTGTTAACGAGCATATCTCCCGTAGATGAGCCCATGAAGATCTTGATGCCGGGAACATTTGCAGGGTCGGCTTTCAGCACCTCGCTGAGATTGTTGTTTGTTGCCCCTATCAGGAAAGAATAGTTTACGAGAGATTTTTCCGAGGCTATCCTGTATTTCTCATTCAGGGCTTCGATTGTTGTTGTCTGGGGGACAGTGTTCGGCATGTCCATGAAGGAGGTTACCCCGCCGGCTGCGGCAGCACGTGACTCGCTCAGGATATCTGCCTTATGGGTGAGTCCGGGTTCACGGAAGTGCACCTGGTCGTCGATTATGCCCGGCAGCAGCAGGAGGCCATCAGCCTCGATCACTCTTGCGCCCGCGGGAGCCTGCAGATCGCCGTTGACATCGATTGCTTCAATGAGGTCGTCTTTAATAAGCAGGCTTGTTCTGAATGATTGTCCTTCATTAACGACAGTTGCATTCCTTATCAGTATGCTGCTCATTATGAGATAATTTTAACGTTGAAAAACTATACTATGCACTTTGCCGGCATCCCGGCGGGGTGGTGTCAGGGCGGGACTGGAGTTCTGAGTGCCGTTCACGCTGATTTTCCCTGCCATTTGGGATACCTGGTGAATATGCTTCTGAATTTCATTCCCAGTACTCCCCAGAGAGCTTCATTAAAGATCCCGCCTGTCATTTTTGATGCTCCGAGTTTCCTGTCGGTGAAAATTATAGGCACCTCAACAATTTTATATCCTAGTTTCCAGGCTGTGAATTTCATTTCAATCTGGAAACTGTATCCGACTGACTTGATATGTCCCGGCTTGATTCGTTCGAGCACCTCTTTCCTGTAGCAGATGAATCCGGCGGTGGTGTCCATTACCTTCATGCCGGTTATCAGGCGTACGTAGATTGAAGCGAAGTATGACATCAGAACCCGTGACAGCGGCCAATTGACTACATTTACGCCGCTTATGTATCTTGAGCCGATTGCGACATCGGCGCCCTGGTCGTGGCAGGCTTTCCAGAGTCTTGGCAGGTCACGGGGATCATGGGAGAAGTCGGCATCCATCTCATATATAAAATTGTAATCCCTTTTGAGTGCCCAGTCAAATCCAGTAATATAAGCGGTTCCAAGGCCCATTTTCCCGGGTCTTTCAATAAGGTGGAGGTTTGGCATTGTCTTTTGAAGCTCTTTGACTATGCCGGCTGTGCCGTCGGGGGAGTTGTCGTCGATAATGAGTATGTCGAACCGAACATCGAGCGCAGTTATCGCTCTTATGAGGGCT
>JALOMK010000244.1 GCA_025455505.1 Bacteroidales bacterium | reverse complement strand
TGCTGCGGACCGTTATCTGTCATGAAGATCACTACCGTGTTTTCGGCAATCCCGAGTTCGGTGAGTTTCCGGAGCATCCTGCCAATGTTGTCATCGATACTTGTAACCATTGCATAAACCTTTCTTGCATCCTCCCTGTCCTTCTCTGACATTACCGGCCTTAAAGGACCGTCAAAACCTGCGGCCGGGTCGATATCCTTATACATACTGTAATATCTGTCGGGAACCTGAAGGGGGGTGTGGGGAGCATTGAAAGCCAGGTAGCAGAAGAAAGGCCGGTTTTTGTTCCCGATGATGAACTTCAAAGCTTCATCGGTAAATACATCAGAGCAATATCCCTTGTATTTCCGGGGTTTTCCGTTATGCCACAGGACAGGGTCGAAATAGCTGCTGTCGCCCCTGAACCAGGTTGTTATGTCGCCGGGCTGACCCATTCCGCCGCCGAGGTGCATAAGTGATTCGTCGAAGCCCTGGTCAATTGGCCGGCATGGGTAGTTATCGCCGAGGTGCCATTTCCCAAAATGGCCTGTGGCATAACCTGCTCCTTTGAGGATTTCAGCAATTGTAACCTCTGAGGAGGCCATTATAGCACCGCCGTTATAGGTATCCCTGACACCGGTCCTCAGGGAATACCTTCCGGTTAACAGGCTCGACCGGGTCGGCGCCGACACAGGGCTCACATAGAAGTTTGTGAACCTTACGCTTTCAGCGGCCAGCCTGTCAAGGACAGGAGTCTTTACGTGATGATTGCCCGTGAAGCCGAAGTCGCCATAGCCCTGGTCATCGGTGATTATAAGGATCACATTCGGCCTGGCAGAGGACTGTGTAACTTCCCCTGAATTAGCAGCAGAGCCGGCGAAGGAGCCTGCACATATGGAAGCAAGACTCAATAAACCGCAGTGAATAGATTTCCCTGTTAACATGGCACTCAGAATGAATACATTAATCCTACATTCCACTTGAAACCCGGGTAGGGTTCGATATTGCTTTCGATAGCCTGTGTTGCCTGGAAGTACAGGCTTAAGGGCAAGTTTTCAAGGGATGCGGACAGGCGGGGTGAGACAAAGAAACCGTCATTGTTTCCGTCGTACCCGATGTAGAACAGCTGAATAAAGACAGCTGCAGACAGCTGATCGGTGATTCTCAAGGCAGTTTTATCCCATGCCAGCGATATGAAGTGGCCGCTTATCGTGCCCGGGTCCTTCCCGTTATCGCTCCAGTACATTAGCGACAGGTTATTCGATGGAGAGAAATACCAGAACCCGGCTATCTCGAATGCCCAGTAACGTTCACCCTGGAGGATTTCATCATCAGGCAGTTTAAGGTCGCTGAAATACATGCTGAAATTCACCCCGGTTCTAAGTTTAAATTTTGTCCTGTCGACTATCTTGTAATGCAGCCAGTTATCGATAAACCATGGCCTTACATCCAGACCGTATGCAAGGATGGGATCCCAGCTGAAGCGGCCTCCTATCGATGCCGTGGCTATAATTGCAGGTTCACCGAGCGAGAATGCAGGTATTGATGAGATCCCGTTGCTGTTTATGCTCACAGTTCCCGAGAAGTTTGTTTTTCGCTTAAGAGTATCCTGGTATTCCAGGGCAGATAATGATGAAGAAATTGTTATAAGTATGAAGATTGCAAAAGTTCGCAGCATATTATCCGGATTTAGTTCGTATCAGAATGTTGAAAAGCTACTAAATTCATTTGTTAAAACTCCTGAATGGCTCAAGGAATTTTTCCGCTTCTTTCAGATTCATTACATAGAACCCATAGCCAACCCCTGCTTCATCTCCGCTTTTGCCGATCTGGAAACACAGGAATTTTCCATCATCCGAAACAACTCCCTGTGAAGCCTTATAACCTTTGTACTCAGTAAACCTTGTCAAACGCTGCATTTGTCCCGAACCATCCAGTTTAAGCTTGTACAGATCAATCAATGGCCATGCTGATTTCAGGCTCGAACCATGTTCTACGCAAGTGTAATTCCCATCTGGGAAAATGCCTTCGGCTTCGTCATAGTAACCGGGGGAGTCCGTCATTGGTTTATACTCTCCGGTTTCAGGATTCAGAATGTATGTATCAGTATTGTTCTTGTTATTAATAGTATAGACTGTAAATGTCAGGCGCTTATTATCGGGAGGCACAAGGTTTTGAACTTCCAGACTGGCGTTGCCCAATGAAAAAGGCAAATTGTGTGAATCGAAGACAATCCTTTCGTTCTCAAGTTTCGGAGTGCCATTGGTGTAAACAATGTCGGCAATGAGCAGGACCGCGCTGTTTTTTCCAAGCTCCGGTTTTTGCCTGTCGCGGTGAGTATATGCAACTTTGAGGCTGGTCCTGGATAAGGCCGGCCCCTCAGCGCACAATGTGTTTAAAGGCACCGGTGGTTTAGTGCAGCTTTTGTCCAGAACCGAAAGCCAGCACAAGTCACGGGCAATTTCACGGCTTTTTGCATCCATTGGGTCGAATTGCTCAACAGGCCCTGAAAGAAGAATATCGCCATTCGACATGTACAAAGCCCGAGTAAAACCGTAGTGTGAAAAATGACGGGTCTTAGGTACAATCATGCCTGTGGCTATTTCAAGTTCATAGACCTCACCCATGGGTTTGTCTACAAAGAGTATTCTTTTCCCGTCGTGCGACCAGTCGGGTCGTTCGCCGAAACCGCAGACCTTTTTGATGTAAGCCGGGAGCTTATCATCAGGGTGGCCGGTCCTGAATTCAGAATCGGCGTTTAAGTCCTGCTGACTGAATAACAGCGGGGAAAAAATAAACAACAGCAGAAAAAAGAATAGTTTCTTCATCGATATATATTTAAATTTTAACGGGAACGGCAACCTGGCATATAGTTTTTTGTGCATCATCTTCCTAGGTTTTATAATTGACGCCCGACCTTGGCAGTTACGACTCCCTGCAATAAAATTTATACCAGGAAGAAGTTCTTCTGTCACTATAAACTATTACATGGTTAATTCGAATGAGTATATTCCTGATTTTAATAAATATACAGGACTTCCATCCTCAGTGCCACCAAAACCGATTTCCTTATGCCTCGAGATTTTTTTGCCCGATTCAAGTATTTTAATGTAATTACCTGGGAAAATCATCTTTGCAGTGCTGCCGACAGGTACTGAAACCTTTATAAGGAGCTTGCTGTGATCCCTGTACCATTCAATTCCGCACTCTCCTGACTGCGTAGCATTGTAATATGATGCAAATTGAATGTCTTCGGGAATAAGAGGTCTGAAAACAATGTTCCTGTATCCGGGATTCTCTTCATCCGCATTCATGCCTGCAAGCTTCCTGTAAAGCCAGACAAGACCTCCTCCGAACATAGGATGATTCCCGGATCCGGCGCGCTTCCATCCTTCCCAGGAAGTTGTTGACCCCTGCTCAACCCAGTATCCGTAGCCCGGAGCTGTCGTCTTGCTGATAGCCGCATAGGCCATTTCATGAAGACCGCAATCCGAGAGAACTTCAAAGAAGAATTGTGTGCCGAAGATTCCGGTATCAAGGTGTCCATGGTTTGCGGCAATGTCATTCCTCAGTGCTTCCACTACCCTGGCTTTCCTGTCTTCCGGCACACCCATCTTAAGCGCGAAAATATTGCCGCCATATTTTCCGTAGCTGCCTGATTTCTCATCCCAGAATCTCTCCATGAATGCCTTCCATGTTCTGCCGGCAAGTGAAGCAATCTCAACGGCTTCCCCATGAATACCAAGCACCGATGCCGTTTTTGCAGTCAGTTCGGCGCAATACCAGAGATAAAAAGTATGGACCAGGTTGTCTGGAGGAAGCTCATAAGGCTGGGCCCAGTCGCCAAGGTTCAGCCACCTGAGAGGTTTGCCATCTTTTCCAGTGGCCTGGGAATACATAATCCCATCGGCATCAGTCCACTTCTGCATATAACTTAAGTAGCCCTTCATGGCTTCGTAGCTGTCTCGTAAAATTGATGTATCGCCATAATGAAGGTAGTATTCCCAGGGCATTATGCTTATTGCGGCACCCCAGGCCACTCCTCCTCCGCAACCGGGCTGCCAGGGAGCCCCGTTTGGCACATAGCCTGTTTCCGGATTTGATGATCCTATTATGTCATCTATCCATTTCCTGTAAAATGCACGGGCATCGAAGTTATGAATCACAGTCACACATGCCACCTGGCCGTCGCCGGTATAAGGCGATCGCTCCCTGTTGGGACAGTCGCTTGCAATTCCCCCGTGCATGTTGTCGGTCTGGCTCCTCCACCAGATCCTGTTAATATCCTCAAGCAGTTTATTCGAAGATGAAAACTTCCCGGTGGTTTCAACATTTGTATATACTGCCTCTGCTCTTACCTGGTCGGCCGACAGATCCCCGGGCCAGTTTATGATTTCAACCTCCCTGAATACGAACCAC
>JALOMK010000243.1 GCA_025455505.1 Bacteroidales bacterium | reverse complement strand
AGAATATTGAATAACAGCGATATTAAACTTGTAAGGGAAATGACCTACGAGGTGCTTTCAGTAGCCGAAGCCGCACTTGTCACATCAGGCACTGCCACCCTCGAGACGGCACTCCTGGGGATCCCTCAGGTTGTATGCTTCAAGGGCGACTTCGTTTCGATGCTGATAGCCTGGATAGTTATAAAAGTGAAGTACATCTCCCTTGTAAACCTGATAATGGAAAGAGAAGTTGTCACTGAGCTGATCCAGTACGACCTCAGGCCTGATGTGCTCGAAAAAGAGCTGCAATCGATTCTTCCCGGCGGTTCACGGCGCGAAAAAGTAATGGAGTCCTATGAGGGTCTTAAGGAAATCCTCGGCCCTCCCGGAGCTTCCTCCAGGATAGCCGGGGAGATGGTGGCGGCACTGAAAGATATGTTGAATAATTGATTTGAATTTATGATAAAGGCTGCCGGGCTGCTGTCCCTGAAACTGCTTCTGACACTGGCTGTTCTTTTTGTGTCCCCCCCGTGCAGCGCGCAGGTAAAAATCCGGATCTTCTCGAAATCCGCACCCGAATCCTTCATCTTCACTGCAGTGCAGGGATCATACCTGCTCGATCACTATAATGGTACAAGTGTTGACGTGCCACCCGGAAAGACAATAATCGTGACCCGCTATGAGGGAAGGCTGGCAGTGAAGTCGGGCAGCAGCCCGGCATGGATCTGCGATTCGATTTCTTTCAGGGGGAGGACGGGGAAGGACAGGTTCTCCGCAAGGCTGCACGGTGACAAACCCGAGCGCCGGGAATATGCGGGGGACCTTTCGTGCTACCCCGACCTTGGAACAATTCTTATGATAAACAATACGCCTGTGGGAGATTACATTGCCGGCGTTGTAAAAGCAGAGGGTGGCGGAGGCAGGCACAATGAGTATTTCAAAACCCAGTCGGTGATTGCCCGGACCTACATGTACAGGCATATGTACAAACACCTCCAGGATGGGTATAACCTCTGCGACGATGTACACTGTCAGGCTTATTTCGGACTGACATCAGATCCTGAAATTTCAGCCGCTTCGGGGCTCACGGAAGGGGAAGTCATAATGGACGCCGACAGCGTGCTGATACTTTCGGCCTTCCACTCGAACTGCGGGGGCGAAACAGCAGCCCCGGAAAACGTGTGGCTCACAGGACAGCCTTACCTGAAGAGCATTGCAGATCCCCACTGCACAAACTCACGCAATGCAAAATGGACAAAAACAATACCACTTGCCGACTGGACAGCCTATCTCAGAAAGTCGGGTTATACCGGAACCTTAAACGACCCTTCCTCGCTGGCATTTGTACAGCTTACCAGACGCTCCGACTACAGTACCGGTAAATTTACAGTCCCTCTGAGAACTATCAGGTCGGATTTCAACCTGCGCTCCGCTTTTTTTTCTGTGGCTGTTGCAGACGGGTCAGTGATATTCAGGGGCAGGGGCTACGGGCATGGCGTTGGCCTCTGCCAGGAAGGTGCGATGGCAATGGCCCTTAAGGGAATAAAATATCAACAGATAATCAAATTTTACTATACAGGTGTTATTATTGCAGATGTAAAATATGCGGTGATGCCGGGAGAAACAGACGACCCCCCGGTGAATTCACCGGATGAATTTACCGAAAGCGCAACTGCGGGAAGCAGGTAAGTATATATAATTGCAACAAGCGGCTTAATATCAAGGAGATGTTTGCGATATACAGGAAGGAAATATCGGGTTTTTTCAGCTCTCTCACGGGATACATCGTCATTATCGTATTCCTCGTTGTAAACTCACTATTCATGTGGGTTTTCCCGGGTGAGCTCAATATCCTCGACAGCGGCTATGCCACCCTTGACACAATTTTTTACATTTCACCATGGGTCTTTCTCTTTCTCGTGCCTGCCGTGACAATGAGGATGATAGCAGAGGAAAGGAAGACTGGCACGATCGAACTCCTGTTCGTGCGGCCTGTTTCGGAACGCGGCATAGTATGGGGAAAGTTCCTTGCCGCTGTCACTCTTGTTCTGCTTGCACTTGTTCCGGGAATTATTTTCTATGTTTCGGTGAGCATACTTGGCGAGACTCCCGGCAACCTCGACAAAGGAGGAATTGCAGGTTCCTTCATCGGGCTTTTCCTTCTGGCATCCGTCTATGCAGCAGCGGGAATCTTCGCTTCCTCGCTGACAGATAACCAGGTGATAGCCTTCATCCTGGCGGTGCTTGCATGCTTCATACTCTACATGGGATTCGATTCCTTTGCCTACCTGCCCGGCCTTAAGAAGCTTGACGAACTGGTGCTGCGACTTGGCGTCAATGAGCATTACAGGTCACTGAGCCGGGGTGTGCTCGATTCACGCGATATTGCTTATTTCCTCGCCGCAGCTGCTATTTTCAATGAAGCAACAAGGCTGGTGCTCCTGTCTCGCAAATGGAGAAAAACAAGCTGAACAATGGAAGAACGGAACTTGAGAAATACAAGGGTCAGAAGCTGGATGGAGTTCTTCAGCGCAGTTGCATTGATTACTGCCGGCGCATTCATTGTGTCGCTTCTTCATTTCAGGGCCGACCTCACGGAGGACAGGCGTTACACATTGTCTGAACCCACTGTAAATATCCTGGAGAAACTCGAAGATGACATCTACATACAGGTATTCCTCGAAGGCGAAATGCCGATTCCGCTTAAAAGGCTTAAACGCTCGGTATCGGAACTGCTCGATGAATTCAGGATGGCCTCGCGGAGGAAGGTCGATTTCGAGTACATAAACCCTTCCGAAGGCGAGGATGCTGCGAAACGCGACGCCTTGTATTCCTCGCTTGCTGCAAAAGGCCTCAACCCTGTCGATATCAGGGCCAGTGATGCCGAGGGCGGCAAAACTGTAAAAAGGATCTTCCCGGGAATGCTTGTCAATTACAACGGCGCCGAAGTCCCTGTCAACTTCCTCAGGAACAACCCCTCCTTATCGTACGAGCAGAATATCCTTCATTCAATGGAGGGTCTTGAATACGAGATGATACAGACAATTGCAACTCTCACTTCAGACACAATATACAAGGTTGCCTTTATAGAAGGACATGACGAGCTTCCTGAAATTGAAACAGCAGATGTTACCTTTCACCTTGCACGCTATTTCACAGTCGACAGGGGAAAAATACACGGCACTCCCGGCATTCTCGACAACTACTCCGCAGTAATTGTCGCAGGTCCCTCCAGTGAGTTCAGCGAGGCTGACAAGCTTGTTATCGACCAGTACCTTATGAAGGGCGGACGAATACTCTGGCTCTTTGAGGAAGTCGAGGTCAATGCCGACAGCCTGGTGTACGGATCTACAGTTGCCCTCCACCGGCCCCTGAACCTCGAAGACATGCTCTTCCGCTACGGAGCCAGGGTGAACCCGGCCATAGTCCAGGATATTGAATGCAACGTAATAAGACTGAAGATAACAGGCAGCGGAAACCAGCAGTTCATATCTCTGCCCTGGCTCTACACGCCTCTTCTCATTCCCAATCCCGGTCATCCTGTCACGAGGAACATAAACAGGGTCCTGGGCAACTTTACAAATTATATCGACACTGTCGGCCTCGACGGCAGGATAAGGAAAACAGTGCTTCTCTCAACATCCCCCCTCACAAAGACAGTAGCGCCACCGGCTGTTATTTCGCTAAGTGAAGCCGAGAAGATCCCGGCAGAAAACGAATTCAACAGGTCGGGATTGCCCGTTGCAGTTCTGCTCGAAGGGGTTTTCCCATCTGCCTTCAGGAACAGACCAGCTTCATCAATTTCAGGCAAGGCGCAAATAACGACCCTGGACGAGAGTTCTGAAACAAGAATGATAGTTGTTGCAGATGCCGACATTACGCGTAACGAGGTCCGGCGGTCGGGATTGGAGCTCAGCCCCATGCAGCTGGGACAGGACAAGTACACGGGGGAATTGTTCGGGAACCGCGATTTCATAATAAACTCTCTTAACTGGCTTGTCGACGGGAATGGCCTAATGGAACTGCGTTCACGTGAAATGAAGCTGAGACTGCTCGATCAGCAAAAGATTAAATCGCAGAGACGGACCTGGCAGCTTATTAACGTCCTGGGACCTGCAGTGCTGGTTGCTG
Organism: Bacteroidales bacterium; assembly: GCA_025455505.1. GTDB lineage: Bacteria > Bacteroidota > Bacteroidia > Bacteroidales > VadinHA17 > LD21. The sequence goes on along the minus strand of JALOMK010000243.1, from coordinate 292 downwards.
CAGCCGGTGCCGTCTTTTCGCAGTTTCGAAGGAAGAAATTCACAGCCTGAGAAATGAAAAGATCCTTAATCCTGACGATACTGGCAGTAGCCGCGATGGCGGCGTTGACCCTGGTTCTGCTCCTTGACAGGTCCCCGTTCGGGAGTTCGAATAGCTCCTTTTCAGCGGATCCCTCTTCTGACATAACAGCAATACACATTTCTGACTCGAAAGGAGAGCTTGTCCTGGAGAACCGGGACGGTAAATGGATGACAGGAGGCGGTGCGGAAGTCCGGAGGAACGGCATTGCATT
>JALOMK010000242.1 GCA_025455505.1 Bacteroidales bacterium | reverse complement strand
CAAAGCAGCTGGCGAAAGGCGGAAGCAGTTGAAGATTGGCTCTTAAATGCATACCTTTAGTAAATGAAAACATATGTAAAAGTTGCACTCGGGGTTGTAATGATCCTTGCTATTGCCGGGATGCTTGCCGCGATTTATCTTTTCCTGAAAGAACCGGCCGACACAGCCAGGGCGAAGCCTGAATTTACAGTTACGGCTTCGGGGCTCCTGAAGGACTTTGCCGCTGATGAAGCGGCTGCAACGGCAAAATATGCAGGCCGGATTATCGAGATAAACGGGACAATCTCCGAAGTGCGCAGTGACAATAATGCCACAACCGTGGCGCTCTCAACAGGCGACCCGATGTCGTCGGTACTGTGCACCCTTGCAGCAGGGGCTGATGCCACTTCGCTGAAAGAGGGCACCGAAATAATTATCCGCGGGGAATGTTCCGGGTTCCTGATGGATGTGCTTCTGAAAAATTGTTCCATAATACAGATCAAATGACGAAAAGCGTAAAGATCCTTGTGCTGCGCAACGAGATAGAGTCTATACTGCTGAGTGATATACTCACCGAGAGAGGAATTCCCCACCTTGTAAGGTCATATCACGATTCTGCCTATAACGGCCTGTGGCAGGCCCAGGCGGGATGGGGCCACCTGGAGGCGCCTGAAAATTTCAGGGAGGAAATATTCACAATATACTCTGACCTTCAGAAAAGCTCTCCTGAGGAATAGATATCCTTTGACTGAATTGCCGTAGCAGGAGAAATCCCGGGAATGATCTGGCAAGAATCCGGGGCAGGAAGATATCCGGGAGAATCCTGCAAGTCTCCGCGGCATTGATGCAGCCGGGAAAGAAGAGGATCAGGCCTCATTCCGCGGTTTCCTTCCGAGTCTTTTTATGAGGTACAGGTTTACCAGGCCTATTACCAGCATTGCCCCGAAGAACAGCGGATACGATAATCTCCAGTTTTCAGATCCGGTCATCATTGTCCATTCCGACATGCCCAGTATGCTGGCGATGAGAGTCAGCGGCATAAACACTGTTGTGATTACGGTTAGCCGCTTCACGGTCACATTTGTTTCATTTGCCCTCCTTGTCATCAGGTTATTAAGAAGCGAGGTATACAGCTCCATGAGGCTGGTGACAGTTTCGCGATGTGCTTCAACAATTTCGAAGAACTTTGCGAGGTGATCGTAGATGTCGCGGAAATGTATTATCTCCTTATCGGAAATGAAGGGACAGTCTTTTCTGCAGATCTTTATCAGTGTTTCCCTTTCGTGGTAAAGACTTTTTCTGAGGCTTACAAGGTCCTTGCGAAGGGTAAGAAGGCTTGCCGGGCTGAAATGTTCAGGATCGCCGATAAGCCCATCTTCAAAGCCATCGAGTTCGTCCTCAATGGTGTCAAAAGCAAGGAACTTCCTGTCAACAACATAGTCGAGAATAAGGTGCATCAGGGCCGCGGGACCTGTCTTTAAAAGACCCTGCTCCTTGCCGATGTAAGCCTCAAGGCCTGAGAAGGGTTCGCGGCCTTCGGAATTGACCCCGCTTACTGTGATCAGGAAATCCTTCCCGAGGAAAAAATCAACCTCGTCAATCGAAAGAATCCTTTCCTTGTATTCGATTGCGTTGAAAATGAAAAAAGTATTTCCCGCGAAATGCTCGATCTTGGGCACCTGGCTTGTATCGAGACTGTCTTCAACTGAAAGGGGGTGAATGTCGAGCTGGCCTGTAAGCCTGTTCAGATCCTGTTTAGAAGGGTTGTAGAAATCGAGCCAGATAAAGCCGCCTTCCTTAAGCGTTGCTATTGCCTCTTCAGCAGAAGCTACCTGATAATATACCGCCGAGGGAGAGAAATGAAAGAATTTTGATGAAGCCATGCTTTTGAAATTTATGAGATCAGGCCTGGGCCATGTCAAAAGTAATTCAAAAACTTGTTCGCGGGGCACTCTGCTGCCTTTAATGGTTGAACTTTAAATTGCAGGGACTGTTATAAGCATAAGCATAATTGACGGCGAATGGCCGGTTTGTTATTGTTTCAATAAAAAGTGATATGAATAACGCCATATATAATTTCAGGGAGCCCCAGAACGAACCTGTATTTATGTACAGGAAGGGAAGTGCAGAGAGAAGGCTTCTGGAGGAAGAGCTCGAAAAACAGAAGAAGCTTGTTGTCGACATACCCCTGGTGATAGGGGGAAAGGAGATCAGGACGGGCAACACGCTGAAGGTTGTTATGCCGACCGATCACGGACATATTCTTGCTCACTGCCACCAGGCAGGCGAAAAGGAAGTGAGGCTTGCTATCGATGCTGCGCTTGCTGCAAAAAACGACTGGATGAACCTTGCCTGGATGGAAAGGGCGGCTGTCTTTGCCAGGGCGGCGGAGCTTGTCTCGAAAAAATACAGGTACAGGATGAATGCATCCACAATGCTGGGTCAGGGAAAGAATGTGCTGCAGGCTGAGATCGACTCGGCTTGCGAGGTTATTGATTTTCTTCGCTTCAACAACTATTTTGCCTCGCTTATTTACAGGGAGCAGCCAATATCTGAAAACGCTACAATCAACAGGATCGAATACAGGCCGCTCGAAGGGTTCGTATACACTGTGACCCCTTTCAACTTCACGGCAATTGCCTCGAACCTCAATACAAGCGTTGCACTTATGGGCAACACAACCGTGTGGAAGCCCGCATCTACATCGCTGCTTTCGAATTACTACTTCATGAAGATCCTGGAAGAGGCGGGTCTGCCAGCGGGAGTCATTAATTTCGTCCCGGGATCAGGATCCCTGATTAGCAAAATTGTGCTCGGCCACAGGGATTTCGCCGGACTGCACTTTACGGGTTCAAATGCAACTTTCAATTCGCTCTGGAAACAGGCCTCCGATAACCTGCACCTCTACAGGTCGTACCCCAAGTTAATAGGGGAAACGGGCGGGAAGGATTTTGTATTTGCCCACAACTCAGCAAATCCTTCTGAACTTGCTACTGCCATCGTCAGGGGTGCCTTTGAATACCAGGGGCAGAAGTGCTCTGCCGCGTCAAGGGCTTATATTCCGGTGTCGATATGGGAAGAGACAAGGAGGCATATCATGAGGATGCTGTCAGAGATAAGGACAGGGGATGTGACTGATTTTTCGAACTTTGTAAATGCAGTGATCGACGAAAAAGCCTTTGATAACATAATGTCATACATTGACAGGGCGCGCGAAAGCGGCAGGGCTGAGATAATTGCAGGGGGGCGGGGCGATAAATCAGGGGGCTACTTTATTGAACCTACAGTGGTGGTGACTGATGATCCTCATTCGCTCACGATGGAAGAGGAGATCTTCGGGCCTGTGATGACAATATTCATATATGATGACGACAGGTATGAAGAGACTCTGAAACTTTGCGATGAAACCTCCCCTTTCGGTCTTACGGGAGCCATATTCAGCAACGATAAATATGCGATGATAACCGCCTGCCGGGCGCTCAGGTATGCTGCCGGGAATTTCTACATCAACGACAAGCCGACAGGAGCGATGGTGGGACAGCAGCCTTTCGGCGGCGCAAGGGCCTCGGGCACCAACGACAAGGCCGGAAGCCACCTTAACCTTGTCCGCTGGGTAAGCCCGAGGACAATCAAGGAAACACTTCTTCCGCCTTCGGATTTCAGGTATCCCTTCATGGAACAGGATTAAATAATAAGTCCAAGGGTCCGGCGATGAACAGAATAAAAGGACCTGTTTTACCCATATTGCGAAAACTTCCTTAAATTTGAGCATGACTAATGGAGAGAGGGACAACCGCAGGAAAGCGCTTTTTATTATCAATCCCGCCTCCGGGGTTCTGCCTGTAAATTTCATAGTGTCAAAGGATCTTGAGCGCCGTAAAAAGGTGCTATCCTCCACCAGGTCAATGACAAAAGAGGAGACTGGTCCGATAATCAGGGATAATTTCAACAGTTTTGATGTGTTTGTGGCAGTTGGCGGCGACGGCACCGTACATACCGTGGCCGAAGAACTGGTAGGAAAGGAAAAAATCCTGGCTGTGCTGCCTCTGGGCTCTGGTAATGGCTTTGCCCGGGAATTCGGCTTCAGGCTGAACCTGAACAGCCTTCTTGGCGAGATCAACAGGGCCGAAACAATGGATGTCGATGTTGCGGACCTGAACGGGAAGCTTTGTCTCAACGTGGCAGGCATCGGTCTCGACAGCTTTGTTGCCCATTCCTTCAACGACCTTAAACTCAGGGGCTTTCTTTCATATATTGCTCTCACTTTCAAGACATTCTGGCAACTGAGGCCAATTCCGGTGACCATAATAATAGGAAATGAGGAAGTCATTGAAGAGGAGCTTTTCGTGCTCACTATTGCAAACACAAGGCAGTTCGGGAACAATGCCTTCATAGCCCCGCTTGCCCGTCCCACCGACGGGAAGATCGAC
>JALOMK010000241.1 GCA_025455505.1 Bacteroidales bacterium | reverse complement strand
TCCCGCCGCCATTCCGTTTCCTCGAATCCCTTGGCAGGGCCCTGCACGGGGCGCTTATCAGCAGGTATTCCATCTGCCTGATCCCCGACCTGCCGGGCTCTTTTAACCTTGCAGGCAGGCTTGCCCACGGGATGAAACTCCCGGCGGCTGCAAGGTACGCGGGCGTTCTTTCGAGATTCTCTTCAGCAGCCGGTGACGGGGGCAGCGGAAGACCTGCAACTGCCGAGCGTATATTAGTCATGCTCTCGGGACCCGAGCCGCAGAGAAGCCTGCTTGCAACCCGCCTTCATGAGTTCCTCAGCAGAAGCGGGCTGCCTGTTATTATCCTTGGAGGCGAAACTCAGGCCGGAAGCATTGCAGCCGGTGGAAACATAGAGTATATAAGCAGGCCCGGGGGCTCGCTCGTGAGAGACCTGGTCCTGGACAGCCGCTACATAATAAGCCGTGCCGGATACACAACTATAATGGAACTTGCAGCACTGGGCAGGACGGCTCTGCTGATCCCTGTCCCGGGACAGACGGAACAGGAGTATCTTGCCTCATACCTGTCAGGAAAGGGCCTCTTTAAAATACATCCGCAGAACAGCCCTGGCACCCCGGTACTTGTAAAGAGCGATAGTGTTGATTTTCCAGCCTCCCTGGCAGGGGAGAGCGAAAGACTCCTGCGGGCTGCCCTGGAAGAGATATCAGGAGAGTAACATTACAAGGATCAGAACGGCCAGCCCTGTAAAGAAGCCGGTCCACACTTCCGAAGGCGAATGTGAATTTAGGAAAAGCCTCGACGACATTACCAGCCCTGCAGCTGCCACAGTGCCGGCGATGTGCAGCGCCAGGGGCGTGAACATCCTGAATGACAGTATTATAACCATCCCGACAAGAGCGCCTGCCCCGGCAGAATGTATCGATATCCTCCACCAGAAATTTACGACAGTAACCGCCAGCGACACAAAAAAAGCGGCAATAATGAACGATTTAAGGAATTCAGGCAGGGGAAACCTGTAGATAATAAATGAAGTTGAAGCATAAAGAAGGGTCGTCATCAGCAGGGGGATCACCCTTTCGCTCCTTTTCTCGATTGCCCAGGAACTTATTATCTGCCTGTATTTAAATAGCGGCAGCAGGGCAGCAGGAAGCATAACGTTGTTTATCAGAACTATAAGCACCAGCAGCCTTTTCACCTGGAAGGGCAGGTAACCGAAGAGCGTGGGTGCCGAAAAAACAAGCAGCATGCCGTAAACCGGCATGAAAAGAGGGTGGAAAACTATTGAAATTATCCTTGCGGTATACTGGCTAATCATCTTTTTTCTCCTATCTCCTTTCTGAGACGCGCAACAGGTATGTTCAGCTGCTCCCTGTATTTCGCGACTGTCCTCCGTGCAATCTGGTAGCCCTTTTCCTGGAGTATCTCGGTAAGCCTCTCGTCGGTGAGAGGCCTTCTCTTCTCTTCATTGTCAATGCAGTCGCGCAGTATGCTCTTTATCTCGCGTGTCGACACCTCCTCGCCGCTGTCGGTCTGAAGCCCTTCCGAGAAAAAGAACTTAAGGGGAATAATCCCGAACTCTGTCTGTATGAACTTGCTGTTGGCCACCCTCGACACTGTGGATATGTCGAGACCTGTCATCTCCGACACATCCTTGAGTATCATCGGCCTCAGTTTTGTCTCATCGCCATCGGCGAAATACTCCTTCTGGTACTCCAGGATTGCATTCATCGTGAGCAACAGGGTGTTCTGCCTCTGCCTTATCGCATCTATAAACCATTTTGCCGAGTCGATCTTCTGCTTGACGAACATCACGGCATCCTTCATCTCTTTCTTGTTGCTCCTGCTCCGGCTGTACTCCTGCAGCATAGTGCGGTATGCCGAACTGAGCCTCAGTTCCGGGAGGTTTCGCGAATTGAGGTGCAGGTCAAAACCGCTTTCGGTGTTCTCGAGAATGAAGTCGGGAATTATAGGCTGTGAACTCTTGCTGAAAGGATCGCTGTAAACACCACCGGGCTTCGGATTTAACTTCAGAACCTCATCTATGATTGCTTTCAGATCATCCTCGCCTATTCCCATTTTGGCGATTATCTTGTCGTAATGCCGCTTTGAAAACTCCTCGAAATAATTCTTCAGCACTGCATGCACAAGGTCATCTGCAGGAGTGCGGCTGCTTTTCTTCTCAACCTGCAGGAGAAGGCATTCCTGCAGGGTCCGCGCCCCTACTCCTGCAGGCTCAAGATCCTGGATCACGGCAAGGACTTCCTCAAGCTCCTCCTCGCTTGTTTCGACATTCTGTAAAAAGGCAAGGTCATCAACTATGTTAACGAGCTCCCTCCTCAGGTATCCGTCGTCGTCGATGTTTCCCAGTATGTACTTGCCGAGTATCTTCTGCTTTTCATTAAGATCCCTCAGGCTCAGCTGCGACTCGAGATGTTCCTGGAAGGAATAACCCGCCGAGAACGGGATCTCGCTGCGCTTTTCGTCATCCCTGCTCGTGTTGTTTGCCTGCAGCCTGTATTCGGGGATGTCATCATCCTCTATATAGTCGTCGAGGGTGAATTCCTCCTCATCCCTGTCGCTGGCTTCAAAATCCTCCTCTTCCTCCCCGTCATCCTGCCTTATATCCTCATCCTCCTCCTGTCCCTCCTCGAGAGCCGGATTTTCTTCAAGCTCCTTAAGGATCCTCTCCTCTATCTGCAGGGTGGGGACCTCCAGCAGCTTTATCATCTGTATCTGCTGCGGCGAAAGCTTCTGGAGCAGTTTCTGCTGTAACCTCTGGTTTAACATTCTTTCAGTGGCAAAAAAGAAACTCCGTTCCCTCTTTAAAATTCAGCATTCCTTGGTGTCCTGGGGAAGGGTATCACATCGCGTATGTTCGACATTCCGGTCACAAAGAGCATCAGCCTTTCGAAACCAAGTCCGAAGCCGCTGTGCGGGGCCGTACCGAACCTGCGCGTGTCGAGATACCACCACATGTCCTTTTCCGGGAGCTTCATCTCCCTTATCCTTTCAAGGAGCTTATTGTAATCCTCCTCTCTCTGCGATCCTCCTATTATCTCCCCGATGCCGGGGAACAGAACATCCATAGCCTTGACAGTCTTCCCGTCGTCATTCTGCTTCATGTAGAAGGCCTTTATGTCGCGGGGGTAATCGGTAAGTATCACAGGCTTTTTGAAGTGCTCTTCAACAAGGTACCTCTCGTGCTCGGCCTGCAGGTCGCGTCCCCAGCCCACAGGGTAATCCCACTTCCTGTCAGCAGCTGAAAGTATGGCCACAGCCTCAGTGTATGATATGCGAACGAAACTGTTTTCGAGTACGAAGCGCAGCCTCGCAAGAAGCTCCTTGTCTATCATGTTGTTCAGGAACTCAAGGTCCTCCCTGCAGTTCTCGAGAGCATACTTAATGAGGTACTTTACAAAATCCTCGGCCAGGTCCATGTTGTCCCTGATATCATAGAAGGCCATCTCCGGCTCTATCATCCAGAACTCCGCAAGGTGCCTTGGCGTATTTGAGTTCTCGGCCCTGAAGGTGGGTCCGAAAGTATAGATCTCGCCCAGTGCAAGCGCCCCTAGTTCGCCCTCGAGCTGCCCCGATACGGTCAGGTTTGTCTCCTTGCCGAAAAAGTCGGCGCTGTAATCAATGCCGCCTGCATCGTTGAGGGGCGGGTTTTTTAAATCAAGCGTTGTAACGTGGAACATTTCACCGGCACCCTCACAGTCACTGCCTGTGATTACTGGCGTGTGAAGGTAAAAGAATCCCTTGTCGTTGAAATATTTATGTATTGCAAAAGCCATTGAGTGCCTTATCCGGAATACGGCGCCGAAAGTGTTTGTCCTGAACCGCAGGTGGGCATTCTCCCTGAGGAACTCCATCGAATGGCCCTTCTTCTGAAGAGGATACAATTCGGCATCGCTCTTGCCATAAAGCTCTATGGATGAAGCATTAATTTCAACCGCCTGTCCCTGCCCCTGCGATTCAACGAGCCTGCCGTTCACAGCGATGCAGGCACCGGTTGTGATATCCTTCAGCAGCTGCTCGCTGAATGCCGAAGCATCAGCAACAACCTGGATATTATTTATGGTCGACCCGTCGTTCACCGCAATGAATACGATATTCTTGTTTCCCCTCTTGGTCCTTACCCATCCCTTTACAAGCACCTCGCTTCCCGGGACCGGTGAAGTGAGCAGTTCGCGTACTTTTATCCTTTTCATTTCAATAATAAAAAACAGTAGCGCAAAAGTAATAAATAATATTTATGCTGAATTGCAGTTATTACAGATAGATAACAGCGGTGCAAAACCTTTGGTTTGAAAATTTCTAACTTTGAATACTTAACCTGTAAACTGTTTTAAGCTATGGAAGAGAACAAGAAACTGATTGTAGTTCCCTGGGATTTCACTCAAGTTGCCGAAAATGCTCTTGAGCATGCGGTCAAGATCAGCAAGATGGTCGACAATGATGTGTGCCTTCTGCATATAATCGATCCCGGGCTTGCCACCAAGGAGGCAGGCATCAGGAAGGCTAAGCTTAAGCAGGCCGCCGAGGCGGGAAATGCGAAGTACAACATGCCTGTCCATTTCCATATCGAGAAAGGCAGCATATTCAGCTCCATAGCAGAATATGCAAATGAGAAGGATAACAATGTGAGCCTCGTTATAATGGGAACCCACGGCATCAAGGGAATGCAGAAGCTGACCGGCAGCTGGGCACTGAAGGTGATTGTGAAATCAAAGGTCCCATTCATAGTAATCCAGGACGCTCCCGGCAACCACGAGAAGTACAGGAACATCGTGTTCCCTGTCGACTTCAGGAGCGAGAACAAGGAGAAGATGAAGATGGCGATCTTCATGGGCAAGTACTTCGACTCAAAGATTCACATGCTTGTTGCCGTAAGCACCGACAAGAGCCTTCTCAAGAAGACACATGCGAACCTCAACTACGCAATAAAATACCTCATCCAGAACAATATAGAATACCAGATCCACGAGGTCCCGAAAAAGAAGTTTGCACAGCAGACCGTAGAGTTCTCCCAGCAGATAAATGCCGACGTCATCCTAATAATGACAACCAAGAACATCACTATGGCCGACTACATGCTGGGCGCCTCGGAGCAGTATATTATTGCCAACAGCTCCAAAATACCTGTCTGTTGCGTCAACCCGAAAGCATCGTTCGCAAAGGTAGGGCAGTTCATGTACGGCTGATCCCATGTAACATGCTGCTCTAAATAAGCGGCAGCCACCAATTACTGATACAATGAAAACCAGGATCCTTCTGCTGATTTCTTTTTTTGCAGCAGCCACCCTGAGCCTTACGGCCCAGCAATACACTGCTTACGAATACTGGAAAATGGAGAACGATTCTTCCTATACAAGGCTTCAGCGGCTAAGCGACGCCGGAGAATCTCTCTCAGCTGACGATGCGGCATTCCTCGGTTCCTACAAAAAGAAGCTGGGCGACTATTTCTCCGCTATGCCCGACAGCGAAAAGGCATTCTATTTCCAGAACAGGTCCGCCTGGTCAAAGAATACAATGCCGGTGCCGGGGCCTGTCGTGCGCCAGGATCCTGATATTTTCGAGGGCGAAAAGAGCCTCTTCACAAAATACCTTACCGTTTCCGGGGTGTTCGGCTACCTCTACGGCTGGGCCACAATCGGCATCTTAGGGATCGAAAACGAGGGGACAATAGCAGGCCTGCCCTTCCTTACTGCAGGAGTGTCGACCCTCCTTCCCCTTGCCTATGTGAAGGACAGGAACGTAACATACAACTCCCTTCAGCTTGCAATCCATGGCAAGACAATGGGAGGACTCCAGGGAGCGGCGCTCGGAATCCTCTTTGCCGGCAATAAAACTGATGAAAATCCCGAACTTATACTTGGAGTCGCAACGCTTTCAAGCATCACAATGGGCCATGTCGGATTTGCAATAGGACGCAAAAATGCATGGTCGAAAGGCAAGGTCGGGCTTCTTACCCACTATGGCACTCTTATCCCCTTCGAAGGGATAGCGCTTACGGGCGCATTTGCCAGTGAACATCCCTCGGCCTATGCTGCCTCCTTCATGGCAGGGGGCGCTGCAGGCTACCTGCTTGGAAATCATATAGCCGGAAAATATGACTACACCAAAGGCGACATAGTATCTACCCAGGCCCTGACACTACTCGGCGGGGTACTCGGACTCGGACTAATCCCTAAAAGCCACTGGGAGGAAGACATGAACAGTGCCGACATACTGTTTCCTGCATTCGGAGCCCTGGCAGGCTCTCTTGCAAGCCACCCCTGGACAAAAGGAGCAAGGCTTACAAACCAGCAGGGACGCAACATAGCCCTTGCCACCACCGGCGGATCGCTGGCAGGGATGGGTGTCATCCTTCTATTTATGCCGGAATCTCCGAATCCCTACTTCCTCGCCTCATTCACAGGGGGAGTGACAGCCTATTCATTAATGATGGGCAGGTACAAAAAGCAAAACGCAGTTTCAGGAAATCTTACAGGTAGTGGCAACAGCGACAGGAAATGGAACCTTAACCTCATGCCGCAAAACATCCTGTTCAATAAAAGCATTGCAGAAGCCTCACTCGCCAGGCCGGGAGAGCGCCACTACATGCTGCCGGCATTCGCGGCTTCCGTCACTTTCTGATCGCAGTGCATGTCCTGCTCCGCTGAAGCTAAGATGGGGCTGCCCTATTAGCTATACTGCTTTCCTTCTTCATTCGCTGCCCCGCTGCCTTACCGGGCCTTTCCGGTACTTTCCGGCTCTGCCACGACTTCATTCCTTCATGAACATCCGGCACATTATTCTTTAAAACTATTCATATCTTTGCGCATCAGCATTAACAGCTCCCATTTATGTCAATCGTCGCTGAAGGCGTAACAAAATTCTACGGTAAGCAAAAAGCTCTCGACAATGTGTCATTTACAATCGGCACCGGAGAGGTTGTCGGCTTCCTGGGCCCGAACGGGGCGGGAAAATCGACAATGATGAAGATAATCACCGGCTTCATCCCGGCTTCATCGGGTCGCGTTCTTGTGAACGGGCTCGACGCTGCCGACAGTAACCCCGAAGTCAGGAAAAAGACAGGCTACCTCCCTGAAAACAATCCCCTCTACCCCGAAATGTATGTGAAGGAATACCTTTCCTTCGTTGCTGCTCTCTATAAAACCGGCAGTCAACGCACGAAACATGTTGAAAACATAATTGAACTCACCGGTCTCGGACCAGAAAAGAAAAAGAAAATAGGCTCCCTGTCGAAAGGCTACAGGCAGAGAGTGGGCCTCGCCCAGGCTCTCATCCATAATCCTTCTGTTCTCATACTCGACGAGGCTACAACCGGACTCGACCCCAACCAGATAGTAGAAATAAGAAACCTCATCAGGGAAGCCGGCCGCGAAAAGACAGTCATGCTCTCAACCCACATAATGCAGGAGGTCGAAGCAATCTGCGACAGGGTGATAATAATCGACCACGGAGTGATAATGGCCGATGAGAAGAAGGAAAACATCTATTCCCGCATGCACAGCGCCCTCCAGACAATAGTGATTGAATTCTCGGGCGAAGTGCGGAGGGAAGCGCTTATGTCACTCGGCACGATATCGGAAGCACGCCTTCTGAGGGAAAACACCTGGGAGCTCGAATCATCCGCCACCGGCGACATCCGGCCCCTGCTCTTCGACTGGGCCGTG
>JALOMK010000240.1 GCA_025455505.1 Bacteroidales bacterium | reverse complement strand
GATATTCTGATCCTCACTAAGCCCATTGGAACAGGAGTGATCATGGCGGGTGCCAGGCTGAATATGTCAACTGATGCCGATGTGGATGAAGCAAAAGCTCAAATGAAGCTCCTTAACAGGTCTGGAGCCTCTGTCATGAAAAAATTCGGGATAAGGGGAGCAACTGATGTTACAGGCTTCGGCCTTGCGGGTCATGCGCTCAGGATGGCAAGGGCAAGCAGGGTTACAGTATCCTTGTCGATGAAAGCTGTTCCCCTTATTGGCAATGCCTGGTCGCTGATGGATGCAGGATGCATACCCGGCGCTTCCTTCCGCAACCTTGAATATGCTGACCCGGACACTGATTTTTCAGATGATCTCGATTACAACCTTAGGATGCTTGCCTTCGATGCACAGACTTCAGGAGGCCTGCTTATTTCAGCTCCACGGGATCGGGCCGAAGATCTCCTGGGCGACCTCCTTTCCTCCGGACTGCAGCAGGCGGCAATAATTGGTGAGGTTAAGGATCCCGGGAGAAAACTACTTGTCATCGGAAACTGAAGCTCCACGGGTTTTTCCTCCCAGGCACCGCTTCAAAGAATTCAAGCGGGATCATTCAATTGTCTCTTCTGCCGTTCTGTATCCCCTGCGCTTGTTCTTCTCATTTATGCTGTTGGCGTCGAGCACCCACATTCCGCGTCCGTGAGTGGCTATGATTATCATGTTGTCGCGTGGATGAACTGCAAGGTCATGTACATACCCGAAAAAGCGATTTCCCAGTATCTCCCACTTTGCACCTCCGTCCTTGCTGACAAACACCCCGGCATCGGTGCCGGCATACAGAATATCCTTGTTAACGGGATCCTCCCGGATTACATTTACGGGACCAACAGGGATATTCCCGGAGATGTCCTTCCAGCTTGAGCCAAAATCAGTTGATTTCCATATGTATACCTGGAAGTCATCATCCCTTCTTCCTGTCTGGGTCATATAGACAGTACCCATGTCATATTTCGAGGCCACCAGCCGAGACACGAATTTTTGCGGCACTGCACCGCTCCTTATCTCAGTCCATTTTTTCCCCCCGTCCATTGTCCTCCATATCCTTCCATCATCTGTGCCGGCATAAAGCAATCCGAACCTGAGTGGTGATTCATCGAGGACTGAAATTGTCTGGTAATTAATGTCTCCTCTTTTTTCAGGGTCATTGTAGGATAGGTCCGGACTGATTATCTCCCATGTGTCGCCACGATCGCGTGACATCATTACATACTGCATGCCATGGTAGATAATGTTTTCATTATGGGTTGATATGATTGACGGGGCCACCCATTCGCCTCTCAGCGGATCTTCGCCGGGCAGCCTGTTGGGAAGGAGGTCCTTCGTGCCTTCGGGGTACCTGTCAACTTCGCTGCGGGCGAGCGCTCCATAGAAAGTGCTTGAATAAATTGTGTTGTTGTCGTTGGGATTGATGGCATGGGTGCTTCCTTCAGCGCCAAGTGTATTTACAAAAGCCCCTGGCTGCAACCTGTCGCGACCGTTTGAAAGATCAACAACCCCATACCAGCTGTGGTGATCCTGAATTGACCCGAATACTCTGAATGGAGTGCTGAAGTCATAGGCAACGTTATAGAACTGCGCAAGGGGAAGCTCTTCAATCGGAAGTTTCCATTTTTTACCCTTGTCGTATGAAATAGCGAGCCCTCCGTCCTGTACATTAAGCAGGTAGTCGGAGTTCTGGGGATCGATCCATAAACCGTGATGATCGACATGCATGCCCCGCAAGGATTTGAATGTCTTTCCACCGTCTGTCGACTGGTTAAGCTGAATACCCATTGTATAGATTGTATTTTCATCATTCGGATCAACCCTGATCTGGCCGAATACCCATCCGTAGGTTGCCGAATGCCTTTCCATGAAAGTCTTCTGTTCTGCAGTCAGTCCGCTGACCTGTGCCCAGCTGGCGCCGGCATTGTCGGTGCGGTAAATTGTTGCTCCCTTTATAATATCGCGCCTCTGCCTTCCGTAGGAATCCAGTTCTCCCTGCTTTGCCTTGGAGGAAATATCATAATTGTCAACATATGCATATAGTACGTCAGGCTTTGAGGCGGCTATATCTATCCCTATCCTGCCCCTGTAACCTGGCTGGGGCAGTCCCTCGTTTATCTTTTCCCATTTCTTTCCTCCATCGGACGATTTCCATATCCCGCAGTTTTTTGTAGTTGGAAGGGTCCTGGGATCGTTCCATTTAAGGCGCATTCTCTCCCAGGTTGTGCAATAGATCACATCCGGGTTACGGGGATCAAGAACAAGGTCAGCCACCCCGGTATTCTGGTCAACATAAAGAACTTTATTCCACGTTCTTCCTCCGTCGGTCGTCTTGTAAAGTCCCCTGTCCTCATTTGGAGTCCATTCATGTCCTGTGGCTGCAACATAAACAATATCAGTATTTACAGGGTTTACCCTGATCCTTGCAATTGTGAAAGTGTTTTCAAGGCCCGTAAGGTTCCATGTCCTGCCTCCGTCAGTCGTTTTAAACACCCCGCAGCCTGCATTTGAACTCCGGAATATATTGGCTTCGCCTGTTCCCACCCATACCACATCGCTGTTTTTCGGATCAATTGCTATATCACCTATCGAGGCAGTTGGGAGAGTGTCAAAGACAGGTTCAAAGCTTGTGCCCTCGTTTACTGATTTCCATACTCCCCCGCTGGCGGAACCTATCCATATTGTGTAATTCTTCCCCCTGGGCGAAACTGCTTCAACATCAGTGCAGCGTCCGCTTATGTTCGTGGGCCCGATATACTGCCATTTAAGGTCCTTGAAAGGCGATGAAGCCTTCATTTCGACCTGTTTTGCAAACAATGACGCTTTATCCTTTCCGCTAAGTACGGGACTTTTTACCTGGGCATTGGTGAAGATTGCCGTGAGAATAAGGCATGCAGACAGAATGTTTCTTTTCATTACAGTATGTATTATCTAAAGATGAAAATTAATCTTTTCTAGTCAAAGAGGGTCTCGAAGCAACTGCTTTTTTTAGCGGCGAAGCACATTTCGACCTGCTCCCTTGTGGTCCTTGGAAGCGACAATTCAGGGAGATTGCCGGGATCAAAGAATTCCGCACCGAGTGTCTCGGTGTTTTCCGAAAAGGTTCTTTCGAGGAGTTCACATTCAACGAAGAACGTCGGTCCAGCCTGGGCTATTAACTGCAGTTCGGCGGCCCATTTCAGCCATTTGGGTTTCATGGGTTGGATAAGAAGTAGGTTTGCTGGCTAAGATAGGAACTATTTCGGAAGAGAAAACAGGAACTCGGTGCCGCCTCCGCTCTTTTTTCTGACAGAGATTTCGCCCTTATGGAGTAGAATGGCATTTTTAACGATTGCAAGCCCCAGTCCTGTGCCCCCGCTTTTGCGCGAGCGGCCGGAGTCGATCCTGTAGAAGCGTTCAAACACTCTTCCAAGGTGCTCTTCAGGAATTCCCACGCCGTTATCGGAGAATGAAAATAAGTAGTGTTTCTTATCTTCGTTGTAGACAAGAATAGTAACTGAAGTTCCGTCACCTGCATAGTTTATGGCATTCTCCATAAGGTTCTGGAATATTGAGAGTATAAGTGATTTATTTCCCGTCACGGTAACATTGTCAGGGATATCTATCGTCACGTTCATAGACCTCTGCTCTATTGCCGATTTGAAGTTGTCCCTTACCTCCCTGACAGTTTTCCTGATTCTTACTTTTTCAAGCAGGAAGGAGGCGCCGGCTTCCTCGATTTTGTTTAGCACAACAATGTCGTTTATAAGTCCCGTCAGCCTGTCAGTCTGGGCAAGTGCTTTCTCAAGGAAGTATTTCTGTTTCTTCCATTCCATCTCCTTGTCGTTCAGGAGGGTTTCCAAATAGCCCTTTACTGATGAAACCGGGGTTTTAAGTTCGTGTGCAATGTTGCTTGTCATCTGCTGCTTGATGAGCTTGTTTTTCCCTATCCTCGTAACGTCGCTTACAATCACTTCGAAGCTCCTGTCGGCAAATACAACGCACTGGATCCTGAAGAAGCGCCCGTCCTTTGCGATCTGGTATTCCATTTTAGGCAGTTCTTCGCTGCTAACCTCCGTGGAGTTATGCTTGTCTGTAAATTCAATTATTTCAGCAAATTCGGGGATGTCGTCAAGAGTGGCCGGGAAGATCCTCAGTTCTCCCGAGATAAGGTTAAGCATCCTTATGAAATGATCATTGTTCAGGATCTTTGTTTTTTCCTTCGAGAAGAAGGCAACTCCTTCATCCAGGGCATTAAGATGACTGAACAGCTTCTCCTTCTCGGTCGCCAGGTCGTTTTTTGACTGAAGCAGGTTATTGTATATATCCAGTATCTCCTTGCCTATGATCCCTATCTCATTCCGTGGGAAGTGGGCATCGAAATCGAACGACTCATGCCTGCTTATG
>JALOMK010000239.1 GCA_025455505.1 Bacteroidales bacterium | reverse complement strand
GTACAACAGGAGATCCGACGGAATACTTGAACAGCTTCCTTCAAGGCATGTCGATACGGGAATGGGCTTTGAAAGGCTATGCATGGTTGTCCAGGGTAAAAAATCCAACTATGAAACTGACATCTTCCAGGAAGTAATAAGTGAAATTTCAGCAATCACGGGGAAAGCCTATGGTGCAAATGAAAAATGGGATGTGGCCTTGCGCGTGGTTGCGGACCACCTCAGGGCAGTGGCATTCTCGATAGCTGACGGACAGATCCCTTCTAACAACAAAGCCGGGTACGTGATAAGAAGAATACTCCGGAGGGCGGTTCGCTACGGATATACAAGCCTGGGCATGGAAGAACCATTCATATATAAACTCGTGCCAGTTCTTGCCCGGACAATGGGAAGCCAGTACCCGGAGCTCAGGACCTCAGGCAAACACATAGAAATGATAATCCACGAAGAGGAAAGCTCATTCCTCAGGACACTTGGCAAGGGTCTGAAAATGATAGAGAAGACCCTTGCAGACCTCAAGGCACAGAATCTCGACACCCTATCCGGAAAACTTGCTTTTGAAATGTACGACACCTACGGTTTCCCTGTGGATCTTACCCAGCTCATACTTAAGGAAAACGACATGAAGCTCGACATTCAGGGTTTTGAAAAGGAGATGAAAGGACAGAAGGACAGGTCAAGAGAGGATGCGGTGACTGAAAATTCAGACTGGACTGTAATCAGGGAGACTGAAGGAACTGAATTCACCGGCTACAATTCAACAACGGCTGAAGTGAACATCACACGATACAGGAAGGTGCGTTCGAAAGGCAGGGAATGCTGGCACATAGTACTGGACAAGACTCCGTTTTATGCTGAGTCAGGCGGTCAGGTTGGCGATACCGGGATCCTGAGATTTAAGGATGGTGCCGTGAAGATCACCGATACTGTGAAGGAAAACAACCTTATTATCCACATTGCCGATTCACTGCCGCCCGACCCTTCAAAAACGATGGGAGCTGAAGTGGATACAGGGAACCGCGAAAAGACTGCAAACAATCATACAGCAACTCATCTTCTTCATTATGCAATGAGGAGTGTTCTCGGGAAGCATGTTGAACAGAAAGGATCACTTGTCACACCCGACAGGCTGAGGTTTGATTTCAGCCATTATTCAAAACCCTCCCCTGAGGAGCTCCGAAGGATCGAGGAAATTGCCAACAGCATGGTAAGAGGTAATTATGAAGGTGTCGTTTCCGATGGTATTACGATGGACAAAGCCCTCGGCATGGGTGCTATGGCACTTTTCGGAGAAAAATACGGCGACAGGGTCAGGGTTGTCGGATTCGGTGATTCTGTTGAACTCTGCGGAGGGACACATGTGAAATCCACCGGGAAGATAGGAATTATTAAAATTGTTTCTGAGGGAGCAATTGCCGCCGGAATAAGAAGGATTGAAGCCGTCACCGGCTCCGGGGCCGAAGATTTCATCAATGAAAAGCTCAGAACTCTCGATGAGATTGCAGCTCTCGTTAAGAGTACAGGAAGCCTTACTGAGAATGTAGGCAGGCTGGTTTCAGAGAATGCCTCCATGAGAAAAACGATAGAAAAGCTGCAGATGAAGTCATGTGACGATCAGCTCCGGGAATTTTCCTCGAAGGCGGAATCAAGGAACGGCATCAGTTTCATTTCAGGCATCCTGGAATCCGAATCCGTGGAAATCATCAAGAACAGCGCTTCGCGCCTGCGCAGCAATCTGGCAGAAAGCGTTATTGCAATCGGCACGGAAACCGGAGGAAAGGCAACGTTGCTTGTTCTGCTTACTGATGACCTTGTAAGCAAGCGGGGAATGAGTGCAGTGAGTATAATCAAGGAAATTGCAGTGGAGATTAACGGCGGCGGCGGCGGACAGCCTTTCATGGCAAGTGCCGGTGGAAAGAATCCCGCAGGACTCACAAAAGCGATCGCCAGGGTGGCTGAAATAATTGACAGCCTCTGAAGATAATCCAGGTAGTGCGCCTATGCTTTATAAAACCTTGTAATAGTTTTCACAGCAATATGATAAATCCTGTATTAAGGAATTTCCTTTTAAGCATAGCCGGTGTGGTTCTTTCGCTTTCCTCCTGCACACAGGAAGCCTGCAATGAGGAAACTATTCCGCTGGTAGTAGCGACATTTTACAGGACCGGAAGCGATTCCATAAGAACTGCCGACAGCGTCACTGTTTATGGAATCGGCATGGAAGACAGCAAACTTTACGACAACGCCAAGAAAGTCCAGTATCTTGAACTTCCGCTTGACATGGATGCTGCTTCCTCAGGCTTCGTACTGAAGATAAATGCAGTAACCGACACTTTAAGACTCAATTATTCCAACTACCCGCATCTTGTATCGGAAGAATGCGGCGTGACATTCTTTCATTCCCTTGAATCGTACAGTGTAAGCGGCAGCAGGGTCGACACTGTCATCTTCAGGGTAAGAAACGTAACAACGACATATGAGGAAAATATCCGCATATTCTTTTAAACTGGCATTGATCCTTGCCATCTTCTGTCAGTCCCTCAACGGACAGGACACTATCCCTGTTACTCTCAGAATGAGGGCCGGAATCGACCTGTCGGGTCCTGTCAGGTATGCTGCCGGCAGTGATATTTTTGAAGCAGAGGGCTATGTTGCACTGGACCTTAATGAAAAGGTCACCGCAGTTGCAGAGGCAGGTTACCTGGATTACAGAAAAGTTGAATATAACTATGAATACCTGAACAAGGGTTTTTTTGCAGAAACAGGATTCAATTACAATATTCTTAACCTGGCGAAAGCTAAAGGCAGGTATTATGGAGGACTCGGATTAAGGTACGGCATCAGCAGGTATAGTGATGAAGTACCATATTTCTACAGCGAAAACTACTGGGGAAGGGCTGAGGGAGCAATCAATCTCCAGACAAACTGGGCCCATTACCTTGAATTCTCGCCGGGAGTAAGGGCGGAGCTCCTTAAAAACCTCAGCATAGGATGGTCTTTGAACATCAGGATGCTTTTATACACCGGTTCACCTGATGACTTCAGGCCTGTTTACATTCCGGGATTCGGAAATGCCGGTCAGATGTTCTCAACCGGTTTCAGGTACTACCTTGAGCTGAGCATCCCCTGGAAAAGAAAAACAGTAATCATTCCGAAAGAAGAGCCGGAGGAAGAAACTGAAGAACCTGTCGAAAACCCTCCCCGGATTTAGATACGATCAGGCTGACGGTTTGCGGCTGAAAATAAGCAGACCGGTGAATGTGAGTAATCCATTGAGCAAAAGCAGCTCAAAACCGAACCTGTAGCCATTCAACAATTCTGCTGAATTGCTGCTGAGCAGGTAACAGATCACAGGTGAAAGAATCGCAATCACGGGAGTGAGCCTGTCCCTGACAAGCCTTTTTGTAAACAGGCCGAATGAATAAAGTCCAAGCAGCGGACCGTAGGTGTAGCCTGCGATTGTGAAAAGCTTGTCTATTACAGCCCTGTCGTTAACGACGCTGAAAATCAATACACATATAAAGAACATCGCGGCAATTGAAAAATGAACAATGTATCTGATCCTTGTCTTTTGTTTTTCAGTAAGGCCCTCCCGCGACTCAATTCCGAGAAAATCAATTGTGAAAGAGGTTGTAAGCGATGTAAGGGCTCCGTCGGCACTTGGAAAAGCCGCGGATATCAACCCGATAAGAAATACTATACCGGCCGCAGGACTCAGGTATTTAAGGGCAACCGTAGGAAAAATATCATCGCTTGATGATACACTTACCCCCCTGCTTTGAACAAAGATCAGGAGAAGGGCTCCAAGAAAAAGGAAGAGCAGGTTCACAAAGACAAGAATACCGCTGAATGTGAACATGTTTTTCTGGGCTTCCTTTATGTTCCTGCAACTCAGGTTCTTTTGCATCATCTCCTGGTCGAGTCCCGTCATCACGATAGTTATAAACATTCCACTGAAGAATTGCTTGAGAAAGAAGCGCTCATGATGCCAGTCGGTAATGAGTATCCGTGACATATCACTCTCCCTGACTGTCTTTATCAGGTCAGCAACAGGGATATTGATATTCCTTGATATGTAAATTACCGAAAGGATCACGGCAAGAAGCATAAAAGTGGTCTGGAGAGTGTCGGTCCAGATGATTGTCTTGATGCCTCCTTTAAGTGTATAAATTATTATCAGGCTTATGAATATAAGCACGTTCAGCCAGAAAGGAACATTCCAGGCATCAAATACAAAGATCTGCAGAACATATATCACAAGGTACATCCTAAGAGAGGCACCCAGCGTCCTTGAGATTATGAAGAAACCAGCCCCTGTCTTGTAGGACCAGAATCCAAAACGCTTATCGAGATATGAATATATCGAAGTTAGCTTCAGCCTGTAGTAAAGCGGCATCAGCACGAGAGCAATAACAAG
>JALOMK010000022.1 GCA_025455505.1 Bacteroidales bacterium | reverse complement strand
AATTGTTGCTGATGCAAGCGGAAACATAGGATGGAAAAAGGAATATTCAAGCCCTACGCCATGGAATGGGCCGACGGACCTGGAAGCTTTACCAAACGGCGACCTGCTTCTGACAGGAAGCGCTGTCTTCAGAGCCGATAATAGCGGTCAGGTCTATAATTCTTTCGCAATAGAGGATCCGATCGGGTTTAGTTTTATAGATGTAACTCAGAAAACAGGTGGCGGTTTTTATGCAATTGGCTTTTATTACACTAATAACAATTTTATCCGTGTTCAACTAATTAAGCTCGACCAGGACTTTATCGAAGGATGGCAGATTGAAATTCCTGCTTTACTTACTGTAAACCAGGTCTGGAGTGTAGGGAATGATGTATACGTAACAGCTCAAAAGGATGTTGGAATTAAGCCGCGGGTTGTTTTGCTGAAGTTTCGCGACAATGGAACTTCAGCTGCATATCAGTGGACAAAATATCTTGAACTTAACGAGACTTCTCCCTTTGGGTATTGGGTAAATGGGTTTACGGCTTTCCTGCCCCCCAATAAAATTGTCTATGCCAATTCACGGACAAGGACAAACGGTTATGGATTTGAGGACGGGTTTATTTCCGTTAGCGATATGGACTTCAATACCTGTTTGACCCAGATGGTATCAGATAATATAGTTGTAAAAAACAACCTGTTTAATTCACCGGTCCTCCCCTCCAATAAGGTTGTCGCTGTACCGACACCAGTTGTGGCAAGCAGCAGTTCAGTACCCTGGTCTTCTTCCGATGCCTGCCTCACCGACTGCGATTGTGATTTCAGCAAACTGCAGATAAACGGGCCCAATCCCGGTCAGATCCAGCCGGTGGTTTGCGGCGGAGCGCCAGTTACACTGGGCTGCCAGCCCGGAACAGGCTATACCCTTACGGGGAAATGGGGTCAGTCTTGCCCCACGATCAGATCAGTTTTTGTAAATGCTTGCGGTACAGAAACTGCAAATGAATTCCTTATAGTTTTTACGGGAAAGAATGGGCTTGCTATAAGCGATCTCCAGATTGATTTCGACGGAAGCGTAAATATTGGCGGACCTGAAAACAACGACATAAATACAGGACCTTTTCCATGCGGGTTTCAACAGGGAAATCCCAATATGATATCCGGGATTCAGAGTGTGTTTCCGGTCAGCCCGATTCATATAATTCCGGCAAATAGTTACCTGATTATTCAGACAAGTGCATCTGCGCAATCTGGCGCCGTATATGACTTCTCAGCTTACAATCTTCCCAATTTCATCTATGTGGTACGCAGTACCTGTTCCAGGTCGGCCGAAGCATTCCCTAACTCCGGCACCGGTTCGGTCACCACAGGTATTTCCGTCGCAGGCTCATGTTCCTCCTCTGTCACATATAACAAAGCCTTGCTGACCTCAAACTTAAACGGCGACTACTTAGTAGCCCCATCCAGCTATGGAAATGCAGGATGTACTGCACCGCCGCCAAATCTTGTTATTCTCAATTCCGCTGTCAAGTTCAACTGGATCCTTTCCGGTCCGGCACCTACCCAGAGCGGCACATATACAGGAAGCGGCCCCAATGCTTCTATAAACCCGAATTTTTCCCTTAGCCTTTTGCCATCATATTTCACGCAGCCCGGACTTTATACCCTTACTCTTCAGGGAGTGTGCGGTGATAAGATATGCCCGTGCACTATACAGTTCAACGTTAACTGCCCGGATCCTTGTCCGTGCGGACCTGCCGATCTGCAGGCCTTCCAGGCCAAGGTAGACAAGGGTTTCGCCACCTCCTTCTCAAATAATAACTGCGAGGTTTGTTTCTCGCCTCTTGCACTTAACGGCTGCCATACAGTGGAATGGCAGCTGAGTCCCTTTACAGGGCCACCAATTGGAACCAGTATCGGGAATCAGACTTTCTGCCACACTTTCCCATGGTCGGGCTTCTACACTGTAAAGATGATAGTGACACAGAAAAAAAGTGACGGAACGATTTGCGAAATATTCTCAAAAACACAGACTGTGGATGTTATCTGTACCGCCATGTTACCACCAGCAGATCCGCTTTTTAAAAATTCAGGCTTCAGCCAGAGCCCTGTCACAGGCGGTCTGAATTCAGGAGGATCTGCAACCGGATGGACTGGTTCAGCAGGCAACCCGGTACTCGTTTCAGGTGCTGAAGGAAGCCAGGATGGCTGGTCGATGTTTATAAGCGGGAATGCATCATCGGCGGATGTTCTATCCAGCATTGAAACTGTATGCATCCCGGGTACTGAAAACGGGATGCTGTCACTCAGGCTTAGGGTTCCCACCGACCCGATACCGGGAGCTGATGTCAAGGTAGGTAAAAAGCCTCCGCCTCCGGTAAAAAAACTATCAATTCAATTCAGCAGCGGAACCGGTAGCGGATGCCCTGCAGGAAACTGCTATACAGTTGCAGTCCTTGAAGAACTGTTTGTCTCCAATGACTGGTATGAGGTAAGAATCCCTTATAACCTTTCCAACTGGACGACAGCAGCATCATGCGGAAAGGGTAGCAGTAGTATTCCGGTAAGGATACATATAAGCGTAAGCAATGAATTTACAGATGATCAGGGTGACGGGTACAACCGTGATTATATACTTATCGACCATATAAGTCTGAACAACCTCAGCACCTCAGTTGAATTTCCCGCTATCCAGGCAGAGGCCATGCGGCTGTATCCGAACCCGGCCAGCGGAGCCTTCACCCTTGAGCTGGCTCAGGCCCCTGAAAAAGGAGCCATTATCCGGATAATAAAACCTTCGGGACAAATTGTGCAGGAGAAAAAGACACAGGCAGGTGAGTGCATCCATAACTTTGATACAGTCTCCATGCCTGCAGGACTGTATTTTGTGCAGATATTTACGAACGGATATCTCAAGGGAGTGGAAAAGATCATCGTACAGTAGATTAACCCGGCTCTCCTACCCTGCCTATGGCTCGTAAATCATCTTGTGTGCCATCCCGCCGTCTAGTATGATATTGGCACCGTTAAGAAATTCGTTGCCATTTGCGGTAACGTTAACGCAAAGCCGGGCTACATCCTCGGGTTTGCCCACCCTTCCTGAGAAGTGCTGCGAATGGTCTTCGGGCCTGAGGGACGAATAATCGCCAGTCTCAATCCAGCCCGGACTAATGCAGTTGACCCTTATATTGTCAGCGGCGAAAGAAGCAGCAAGTGCATGGGTAAGTGAAATAATGCCGCCCTTCGAGGCTGCATATGCCTCCCAGCCGGGCTCTGACATGAATGCCCGTGTCGACGCGACATTCACTATCGAACCGCCGCCATGTGTCCGCATTATTGAAGCTGCCTCGCGGGAACAGAACATTGTCCCCCTGAGGTTAACAGATATTAGTTCATCCCATTCATCGCCGCTGATATCATAGGGAGATCCGAATCTTGAAATCCCAGCATTATTGACAAGAATATCAACGCGCGCATAACGTGCCCTGACATTTTCAAACAGGTCTTCAATATCACATATTTTCCCGACATCGGTGGCATAAAATATTGCCTTCCCCCCGGCTGAAGAAATCCCGGCAGCTGCTGCAGAACCTGACTCACTGTCCTTGTCGGCAATGACAACTGTATCGCCAACTATTGCAAAAGCTTCGGCAACGGCTCTGCCTATCCCGCGGCCGGCACCTGTAACGATCACAACCCTCTCTGACATATGTATGAATTTATATGTTCACATAAACAATCAGGAAATGAATCAAATCATTCCCCACTGATGACAGTGTATTCCCGATACCCCGATAATGAATTCGGCTTGCAAGACATAGCGTTGACCCTGCAACCGGAAACCCGAAAAGGATTCAATTAAGCCATTCCGATGGTATAACGAAACATCTTCCGTTCCGCAAAGGCCCTGTAGCGATCAACAAGGGAAAAGGACTAGATATCCTGTATGCACCTTACAAACAGGCCTGTCTTCTTGTCAACTGCATAATTGTCACAATCATGGTTATGAAACCAAAGTCCAAGCATGTATGCAGCAGTTCCCTGGGCTGTAGAGCTCCAGTAACCAGAGAAATAACTCTTATCCTTGAAAACTCCCAGGTAATTCCTGTAGCCTCCGCCTAACGCGGTAAAACCTGATTCATTCGTTGCACCCGTATTCGGATCGGACCAGTGAAGAGTGCCTGGTTCTTTCATCTTATCGCCAACAATATCAAGGCCCAGGGTTGTAATGAGCGTAGCCCAGTCAGCCTGGGCAGGTACCCTCCATCCCGTAGGACAGATACCCTTTGGGTCGTTCACAGCGTGCCAGTTGTAAAGCTTCCCGTAGATCGCAGCATTTTCCGCGTTGTTTCCGTAATCACTTACACCAGGCGTTCCGAGGTTTGCCCACGCTGTATTGTCGGTTACAACTGGGATTGCAGTGCCATCACTAAATTTGGTCGTGACAAGACTGGAGGCCATCCAAACCTGGCTGCCGATTGTTACGGTGGCGTATTCATTTCCGTCAATGTCGGTCACGGTAAGGGCGTCCTTTTCGCAGGCGGTAAAAACAAGTGATACCAATGCGAGCGCAAGGACAGGAATAAATAAATTTTTCTTTATTGTTATCATTTCTTCAAAGCTTTATGAGCACCATCAGCAACTTCCCTGCATGGTGCTGCCGGTTAGTACTTTAAATAACGGAATTATAAGGCATTTATGATAAGAGGCTTTCACCTGTTAATTAACATACATTAGTTTTTGTTAACAACCAGGTATTGTTTCACTTTAGCGCACCCAGCGCTAAACACAAAGCGTTACGGGTCAATTATAGGAACTCTTAACACTCAAAAACAGACAATTGATAATAATGTACCTAATTTATGACAAGGTTCAGCTGCTTCCATATTTTGTCAAGAAACTGAAAAGGAACCAGGACACTTGAAGGATCTTCACCCATACGTATCATTACTATATTCATTGATGGAACTACGCTCACATCCTGTCCGACCTGGCTGCAAGCCAGGAAGAGAGGTAAATTAATTCCTGTCAGTAAAGCCCGTCTAATTCAACAACCTGGCAGATAGTAAACATAGAAACTTCCCCCTTCAGTAGAAGCAGGAGACTATATCAGACAAAGATGCAATTTTTCTAGAGGAATTTTTTTACCTGATTCCAGTATTCTGTAGTCCTTGCCCCGGAACCATTCCAGTTACGGGCAATTTTCTCGAAATTATACGGGCCGATCTTATGGGCATAATACAAAAATACCTTCTCGGCTTTTTCGTAATCGAACATATCATTCAGCGTAAGCGAACTTCCTGTTCGCCTGTTATAATCCTCAACACGTATGGGACGTATCTGGAAAAAACCTGCAGCCTGTTCAAATTCATTAAATGCACTTGTGTCGCATTTCCCTTCAACCATGCCCACTGCATATATAAGTTTCTCAAAAGGATCAACCGGGGGAGCATAAAAAATTGCTATTGACTTCTGGTTTGGTGCAAATGAACGCGACGCAAAAAGAAGCAATAATGTAAAAAGCAGAATTCTTTTCATTATATTCCTTTTATCAATGACTAATAAACAGACCCTGGCTGTTTTTGTTCAGCCTGACAGTATAGCAGTACTTTCAACATACAAAAATACACCTTTCAACTGAGAAATGTCAAAGAAATCTCCGGGAGGTTTTTAACAAACTATTAACGGCATAACGGCGTAGGGACGTAAAGGCGTCGCGGCGTAAAGGCCGAAAAGCATAATCGGGTAAGGGCGGGGCAAAGGACGAACGACATAAGGCGAACGGCGAACAGCGAATAGTGAACGGCATCAGGCATGTGGCACCAGGGACCGCAAAACTTTCATGACCTGCAGGACATGCATGACCGCACGACTGCACGACCGCACGACCGCAAGACCGCACGACCGCAAGACTGCAAGACTGCAGGACTGCAGGACTTATAAATCTTTTACCATCCAGATATTGCAGCCGAAATGTCCTGAATTGCCAAGTGCCGCCGGAATATGCCGGAAACCAGCCTTCTCATAAAGACTTATTGCCCTCCCCAGCTCAGGCAGCGACTCCAGATACATCTGTCTGAAACCGAAACGACGCGCAGAATCAAAGGTCTTCTCCATAAGCTGCCGACCTATCCCCCGTCCGCGGTATTCCGCGAGGAGATATAACTTGACAAGCTCGGCACAACCCTCTGGCAAACCCTGTGTCGGGTATACCCCACAGCCACCTATCATCCTGCCACCGTTCTCCGCTATCCAGTACTCAGAACCATACGCGGAAAAAAGCGAAAACAGATCATCTGTCGTGGGATCAAAATACACGGTCCCGGGACGGGCAATCCCGAATTCGCGGAAAACACTCCTTATCAGCCCGGCAATCTCTGCATTGTCTCCCTGCTCAAGATGCCTGATCACTATTTCTCCCTGGTCCATATCCTGTCAGCCCTTGTTATGAATCCAAATATAATAAGCCCTGGGGTCAATGCCAAATAATGCCCTGCGATGCGATACAGGACCAGGCATGAACAAATGAAAACTCCCGCGACAATACCTTGTCTGCAGGCCATGTTACCACGCAATGCCTCCGGATCTTCCTGGTCTCTCCAATGACTGTCCCCGTGTCCGTAATCAAAATCCCAACTGAGAATCACCCCTGGCCACCGGCACCACAAAAGCCTGCGTCTGTAGCTTCTGGCAATTTTTACTACTTTTGAAGCGTGAAAGTCCTTGCAAGTAAATATTACCTTCCGGCAGCCAGGCTGAAAGCAACTCTGCTCTTATTGCTTTGCCTGTCCATGCAGCTTTCCGAAGCTAAGGACATCATTGTCACAGGCAGGGTAAGCACAATCTCCGGAATTCCAGTCGCGGGAGCCTCCCTTATAATGGAAGCCGGAACGGCAAGGTTTGGCGCACAGTCTTCCTCCGACGGCAGCTATTCAATACGGATTTCCGGAGTCTACGACGCCCTCTCACAAGACTTTGAAACAGGCATTCCCTACCCTGTGCCCTTCGCATCATCAGTTAATCTCCCCTTCATAATAAACAGGACCGGCGACATCCGTTTTTCGGTATATACATTTTCGGGAACCAGGATCAGCGACCTGAGCTTCAGAAACATTACACCCGGCAGCTACAGGATAATCTGGGACGGATGCAACAGTAGCGGAGCCCCTGTCGGCCAGGGTTTCTACATATACTCCCTGTCATTCGGGGGAAACACCCGCAGCGGCAAACTGATTAAAGCCCCGGGCTTCTTTTCATTCCCGTCATCAACAACCCTTGAACCTGTAATGCTGCCTCCGCAGGTCCCGGGGACAACACCCAAAACGAAAGTACAGGTATCCGCTGAAATTTCCCGGCAGGGATACTACACCCTCAGGCAGACTGACCTGCAACTGTCAAAAGACACAATTATCGATTTCATTGTCGCACAATCAGATGCCCTGCCTTTTAAAACCCAGGGCAATTATATCGCTGCCAAAGGCGAAACGGCTTACAGGCCCCTTATATTAAAAGGTATAAACCTGGGTTCCTCGCCCCCCGGCACCTTTCCCGGGGAAATAGCCTACGCCATCCCAGATGATTTGTACGAATCATGGATAAACCGCATCGGCGAAGCCGGTTTCAACAGCATAAGGGCCTATACACTCCACCCTCCGGCATTCTATGAGAAACTCGCAAACTACAACAACCGCCACCCCGACAGGCCCGTATATCTCTTCCAGGGTGTTTGGCTCGACGAGGTCGAAAATTCTTCCGATCCTTCGCAATACGACCTCATCGGCAGGGAAGACTCATTCAGGGCCGGCATCGCGGAAGTGATTGACTGCATACATGGCAACAAGAGCATCTCCTTCAGGCCGGGACGCGCATACGGACACTATACAACAGACATATCCCGGTGGACTGCCGCCTATATAATGGGCAGGGAGATAAGCCCGGAGGAGATAGAAAAAACAAACAGCCGCCATAAACTTGTAACATCTTACCAGGGTACGTCATTCAGCATTACCGGAGGTTCGGCAAGCGAAGTGTTTTCAACCCGGGTGCTCGACTATGCCTCTTCCTACGAAAATATTGAATACGGAAGCCAAAGGCCTCTCAGTTTCTCAAGCTGGCCAACCCTCGATCCGCTGACCCATTCTACCGAGACGCAGACCGATGAGGACCGGCAATCAATCAACATAATGAAGATAACAGGCAAGGATCAGCACGGAGGAATCTTCGCAACCTACCATGCCTACCCCTACTACCCCAACTTCATCAGCGAACAGCCTTCCTACAGGATCTTCAGCGATGCCGAAGGCAAAAACAGCTATCTTGGCTACCTTTCAGACCTTAAAAACCACTATTCAACAATCCCGCTTGTGATAGGTGAATTCGGGGTACCCTCAAGCTGGGGCAGCGCCCACCAGTCATACAGCAATATGGACCACGGGGGCTATTCAGAAGTACAGCAGGGTGAGAAAAACCTCCGCATGCTCAGGAACATGGTCGACGCCGATTGTGCAGGCGGCTTCATGTTCGCATGGATGGATGAGTGGTTCAAACCCACATGGATAGTCGGCTACCTCGAGGCATTCGGATTCAGGTCAGGAAACTCAACAGTTCCCACACGCCAGCTCTGGCATAACCTCACCTCGCCCGAACAGAATTTCGGACTGGTATCATTTGCACAGAAAAACACCCTGCCCCTCGCTGCATACCAGCTTAATAGCTCCCAGGGACCCGTCAAAAAAGCTTCAGCCACCCACGACAACCAGTTCTTTTTCGTCGATATTGAAAC
Source organism: Bacteroidales bacterium (assembly GCA_025455505.1). Lineage (GTDB taxonomy): Bacteria > Bacteroidota > Bacteroidia > Bacteroidales > VadinHA17 > LD21. The sequence goes on along the minus strand of JALOMK010000022.1, from coordinate 4,623 downwards.
AAGCCAGCCGATAAGCAGCGGTGACACACTCATAATTTGCTTCGATACATATTCCAGGGAAACTGGCGAATCGAAACTTCCCAACGGAAGAACCATCACAAACAGGGCTGAATTCATTCTCACAGCGGTTGCCGGCAAAGACACAGCAACATTCAGCGTAACAGAAGCCTATGACATGATGGGTTTTACGCCTCGCTTCAACCTATCCAATCCCTTGAAACAAAAATACAAGAGCACTGTTACAAACGGCGCCCCATGGAAAACAGCACAATGGATAAATGACCAGTTCCTCCTTACCAGTCAGTTCCCTGGCCTCATGCCTGCAGAGAACCGGAACTCCTTCTCTCCGGGAAGCAGGTCGGCAGTGGCATGGTCCGGATCGCTGATGAAAATAAGAATCCCCTGGACCCTTCTGCATTTTTACGATCCCACAAGGATGCAGGTAATAAACGGAGCTGTTTCATATGACGGTGGCTACAACTTCGATATAATAACAACTCTTTCCGACGGAATAGCAATATCGGTTTACAGGAAGGGAACCATTGTATCTTCAACTACGCGCTACACATGGAGCAGCTGGCTTGTTGTCCCGGAAACTGAAGTCGTTGAAAAAGCATCATTGGGGATAATCGAAAACGGGATGAGGTCAATTCCAGGCTACGCCAAATGACACTTTATTTTTTTCTTTCGAATCCCCTCCTGGTGGCCTTTCCCCAACCCTTCTTTCCCCTGAGGGCTTCGAAGTTTCCGCGCACCGCAAAAAAAGCATGCACCGGGTAAAAGAAAGGCTCAGCAAGCGACGAGGCCAGCAAGCGCAGTACATCCCTCTTACGCCTGTACTTGTGGAAGGTTATCTCCTCGAACAGGACAGCCCACACGGAAAGGCTTACTGCAAAGGTGTAAACGAAAGTGAAGAGCAGCAGGAAGAAAGGAAGATTCAGCTGGCCAATGATGGCAAGATAAACAGTGTACAGCATACCCGCAAAGGCAATAAGCGGTGAGAGCCATTCGATGAAAAACCAGTAGGGGTATCCCAGCAGCCCGAGCCTGCCGTATTTCGGGTTGAAGAATATCCTTTTATGCCGCCATAGCGATTCCACAAGTCCCCTTGTCCATCTCGTGCGCTGCCTCCTCAGACTGCGCAGGTCCGCCGGCACCTCTGTCCAGCAAAGCGGATCGGGAATATATGTCACTTCGTACTTTTCCTTCCTGTCAGCCTTGAAACGCCTCATCCTGAGCACAAGCTCCATGTCCTCGCCCACCGTAGTCGTACTGTAGCCTCCCGAGGCAATAACTGTCTCCCTGTCGAACATCCCCATCGCCCCCGAAATAAGCATCAGCCCGTCAAGATGGCTCCATGCCATCCTCCCGAGGAGGAAGGCCCGGGTGTACTCAAGAACCTGCAGTCGCGGCAGAAGCTTGCCCGGCAGGTGTATCTCGCGTATGTGGCCGCGCTCTATATCGCAGGAGTTGACTATTCTTATCACTCCGCCGGTGCCGATAACCTTCTTCTCCTTCTCCTCGAGGAAAGGCTTTACAAGCTTCAATATCGAATCGGACTCGATTATCGAATCGGAGTCAATTGTCACTATCAGCTCGCTCCTGCTGATATTTATCCCGGCGTTGAGCGAGTCGGCCTTGCCTCCGTTATTTTTGTCAATAACAGTCAGACGGGTATATGAAGGATTTTCCGATTTGTAAACGCCCCTGATGCGCTCACATGGTATCCTGTAATCGAAGAAATAGTTTACCCGGACAAGCTCGAAGGCCTCCCTCACCTTCAGGAATGTGTCGTCAGTGGATCCGTCATTCACTATTATCACTTCGAAATTATTGTAATAGAGCGAAAGGAGAGTCCTGATGTTGTCGATTATCGATTTGCTCTCGTTATATGCAGGTGCAATAATTGATATCCTCGGGCTGAGCGGCGAGAGCACAAGTGAATTGTAATTGATATAGCTGTTCTTCCTCAGGTACTTGCGAAGGGCAATGGCCGAAAAGATACCCAGCAACACGTAAGAGGTGAATATCACCAGGGTAAGAATGAAAATCGTATTTGCAAATGCTACTCCCATAATCCCTTACATGATTCTTTTATCGAGAACGTGCTTTATTATTATACTGTAGTTCTTATACTCCGAGCTCATCAGTTTGTTAAGCGCCTCAATCCCTTCCTCCCCCATGCTCTGAATAGCCTTCGATGCCGCTATCTGCAGCTGTACGTCATCTTCCTTGTCGAGAACAAGCTTAAGGAAACCCATCATTGAAATATCCGGCATCCTGCCCATCGATTTCACGATCTCAAGGCATATGTTGTATCCTTCCTTCTTGTACATTCTCTTCATGACTTCAAGGGCCGACCTGAATGACATGTCACCGGCAACCTGCACCGCCAGCTGCCTGACTTTCGGCGAAGGATGCGACAGGGTCCTCACGACATCCTTTTCTGCATCCGACTGGCTGAACTCCCTTATCATCCTCAGAGCAAAAAGAACCACTGTTGAGTTATATGAGAAAAGCCATTTCCTGAACGCAGGCCTGGGCATGTCATGCTGTATTATCATGTCGTGAAGCGTTATCTGCTCCCACATTGAAAACGGACGTTTCAGATGAGAGAGGAACTCGAATGGATCCTCATCGCCAAGGCTCACGAGGGCTATTTGTGCTTCCATCCTCAACAATTCGTTCGAAGAGTTCAGCGCCTTGTACATAGCTGCGTTGCCATCCCTTATCCCCATGAAGGCAAGCTCCCTGAATCCCTTTATCTTCTTATGCCACCTGATATCAAATGCCCTTTTCACTGAATCCCTGTCGAGCCCCAGAGCCTTGTAAAGCTCAAGAAGCTTCTTGCTTTCATCACCCTTCAGGTTGGCGCTTACGTCGATCATCTGGTCTATCAGCACCTGGCGCCTGTAATTGTCCGATGCTATCTGCCTGAATGGCTCAATGCCGGTGTTACCGAACAAAAAGTCGATTATGAGCCCCTGGTACTTCTCAAGCAGGAACTGGTGCAGCTTTTCCCGGCGCTCTATCCTGCTCCTGTTCGCAAGAATGAAAACCAGAAGAAAGATCATCGAGCTGATCGAGAAAATGATAGTAATTATCAGCGCGTTTACAAGGGTGAAAGATTTCCCGAAATACCTGATCCTCGTGAGCCAGGGGCTGTCGCCGCTCAGGAAAAGTATCTTCCCCGCTGCTCCCTTTATCTCATCGCTGAGAACTTCAGCTCCAGAAGCCGCCGCATCGGTCATTGTCGTATCGGAGGTCATTATCGACGCATCCAGACTGTCAGGCTGTATAACCCCGGCACTAATGGTGTCGGCCTCCCCGGTTGCTGCGTCCTGAACTTCCGGAACCTTGGGTTCCTGCTTCCCGGGGTAGCGTGTGATCCTTACCTTGTACAGCCCGTCCTCAATAACAATGCGGGCCTCCATATCCATAAACGCCTTTATCCTCCTGTACAGCGATTCTGCATTGTCCTTTTCCCTGAAAGCTCCCACCTGTATCCTGTACTCATCCTCAGAGGAAACTTCAAAACCCTTCAGATCGTCAATCCCGATGCTGTCGGGTTGCTGTTTTATGGTGTCCTGCTGGGCTGCCCCGGGAGTTCCGGCAGTCATAAAAAACAAAAATATGGCAGCACAGACCTTTCCCATCACTTCATTTTTAAAGCATAAATGAGATTGACTCCGCCTTCATACCTGCTGCGCCATGAGTCTTCGGCATATTCCTCGTACGAGTAGCCGGCGCCAAGGCGCATCACCAGGCTGCGTGTAACCGCCACATTGAAGAAAAACCTTGCGCTGTGCGCGCTCAGCCTCATAAGGTCGAACTGTACGTCAAAGGGTTCGTCGGGAGCCGTCCCGGTACCGAGTGTAAGCTGCAGGTAATCTGTATCGTTGAAATACCTTCGTGCATTGAGATATACAGAGGTTGTCACTCCATCATCCTTGAAATAGAAATATCCCCTCAGCGAAAGCCAGTTGTCGCCCAGGTACTTCTCAACCGATGTGGTTGCAATGTAGGTGCTCCTGTCAAAGAAATAGTAATTTATCCCTGCCGATATGCCGAATCCTGCCGGCAATACCTGGAAGAATTCTGCTGCAGCCCTGTGACCCGGGAAAAACTCACCCGGGCTGACGGCATAAGCCAGGTAGGCGTAATTTGACTTCGAAATCTTCGGGTAAGCCTCGACCTCAAACTGGAATTCCTTCACGCTCGATTCGAATGGATTACCCGATATAAGGTTCCCGTAATTCACATAAGCCGCGGCAGGGCCGAAACCGAACCTGTGCCCGACTCCCGCCTTGAAAAGCTGGAATGATCTGTTGTAAGGTTCTGTAAAACTGTCGAATGTATAACCCACCCTCACATCGGTCGACACGGGCGTATTGTCCTTTTTCCATAGCAGAACGCTGTTCCTGGCAGCTATCGCATCTTTATTCGCCGGTTCGACAGCAAGAAGGGTATCAAGCACGGACACTGCCTCATCATACCTGTGCTGCCATGCAAGCACCCTGCCAATAAGTATCCTGACATCACCGTAATCGGGGAAACTCTTAAGCAACCTGTGTGCATCCACTAGCGCCGAATCGTAGGCCCCGAAGGTCGCATCCGACGCCG
>JALOMK010000021.1 GCA_025455505.1 Bacteroidales bacterium | reverse complement strand
GTGAACGGTGACTATCACCTTCATGTGAAGCCAGAACAGCTGCCTGCACTTCTGAAGAAACTAAAATACATGATTGAAAATGACTGATTCAAAAAAAGTAACAGGCAGCGACCTCATGAATTTCCTGAAGACGGAGGTCCTCCTTTTTGAATCGGACACTCTTCCCGCAGCAACCGAAAAGGTATTGCAGCAGGTGAAAAGGGAGAAGCCTTCGGTGCCGGTAATCTACATATCTTCAGGTACGAGCAGCATAATATCAGGCTCCGAGAAAACAATCAGAACTGCTTCCGACTATGTCAGCGAGAACAGCATTGCCTGCGAACTCGTAAAGGTTGGCTGCACTGCCCCTGCCAATTTCGAGCCCCTTGTCTGCATCCATCTGCCCGGCAAGAATAAACTCTATTTCAGGAACATCACCGAGGAGAAGATAGAATCGCTTCTCGACGGGGTATTTCATAACGACATTAATCCTGATGACCTCATCGGCCAGTCGGGGTCCAGGGGCTTCGAACTATGGCCCGGCATTTCGTTCATCGAGGATCTTCCGTATTTTTCAAACCAGAAGAGGGTAATTCTCGGAAACTGCGGCTGTTACAATCCCGAGTCGATCGAGGAATATATTGCCAGGGGAGGATACAGGGCTTTCGTGAAGGCAATACGTCATTATACCTTCGAGGAAGTGTGCGACATAGTGGAACGCAGCGGTCTGCGCGGCAGGAGCGGCGGCGGTTATCCCACCGGGACCAAGTGGAAGCACGCACTCAACACTCCTTCCACTGCCAGGTTTCTTATTTGCAACGCCAAGGAGAGCGATCCGGGAGCCTTTACCGACAGGACAATACTTGAAAGCGATCCTCACCGCCTGGTGGAAGGTATTGCTATAGCCTCATATGCCATTGGTGCCTCCACAGGTATAGTCTTCATGCGCTCAGGCGCAGGGTATGCAGCCAGGAAGCTCCAGCAGGCCATAGACAGGGCACGCGAATTCGGAATCCTTGGACATAACATATTCTCAAGCGGTTACAACCTCGATATAGTTGTCCGCAGGGAACCGGGAGCCTTTGTATGCGGCGAAGAAACAGCCCTCATCAACACTCTCGAGGGAAAAAGGGGCATGCCCCAGCTGAAGCCCCCATACCCTGCAACATCAGGCCTCTCGGGCAAGCCCACAGTAATTAACAACGTAGAGACCCTGATGAACGTGCCACTTATCATGCAGCACGGCCCCGAGTGGTTCAGGTTGCTTGGCACCGCCACCAGCAAGGGGACAAAGGTATTTGCAATAGCCGGAAAAGGCAGGATGTCGGGCGTGGTTGAAGTAGAGATGGGGACATCCGTCCGCACAATCCTTGAGGAGATCGCCGACGGACTGAAGGACGGGAAGGAGTTCAAGGCTGTGCAGCTCGGAGGCGTTTCAGGCTCGTTTATCACTTCTGAGAATCTCGACATCCGCATCGACTACGAAGAGCTCAGGGAAAAGGGAATCGGGATGGGCGCCGGCGGTTTCGTCATAATCGACGACAACACCTGCATGGTGGACCTCGTCCGCTACTACATGGAGTTCATCAGGAATGAGAGCTGCGGGAAATGCATTCCATGCAGGGAAGGTACGGGCCGCATGCTGGAGATACTCGAAAGCGTTATTAAGAAACCCGCGAATGAAGAGGCTGGCACAACTCTCGAACGCTTCAAGGGAGTGATGCAGCTCGAGACAATAGCCTCTGTTATGAAGGACACCTCTCTCTGCGGCCTGGGCCAGACAGCCCCCAACCCTTTTATAAGTGCCCTCAGGAATTTCAGGGATGAATTCGAGGAACATATTTTCGACAGGCGCTGCCGGGCGAACATATGCCGCGGACTGAGGACATTCTCGATCGATGTTGAGAAGTGCACCGGTTGCACTGCCTGTGCTGCAAAATGTCCGGTCAATGCAATCTACGGGACTCGCCTTCAGCCCTTCTTCATAGTCGAGGACAAATGCATTGGTTGCGGAATATGCTTTGATGTCTGCAAGTTCAGCGCCGTAAACGTTAAATAGAAGCCATGCTCTTCACGATAACTGTAAACAACAAGAAGATAAAGGCCGAGAAGGGCGAGACAATACTCTCGGCGCTTAACAGGAACGGAATTAAGATCCCTACCCTGTGCAGGATGAAGGATTTCACACCGACAGGGGCCTGCAGAATGTGTGTAGTGGAGGTCGAGGGCAGGGAAAGGCTTGTCACGGCGTGTTCCCAGCCTGTGGAGGAGTGGATGGTTATAAAAACTCACACTCCGAGAGTGATTATGGCCCGTAAGACGCTTGTAGAGCTTCTCCTTTCGAACCATCCAGACGATTGCCTCTATTGCGAACGAAACCTCAACTGCGAACTCCAGAGGCTATCCGAGGAACTGGGCATCCGCGAAAGGAGGATAAGAGGAAAGAGGATTAAGCTTCGACTCGACCAGTCGAGCCCGGCCATAGTCAGGGAACTATCTAAATGCATACTCTGCGGAAGATGTGTCAGGGTATGCGAGGAGGTAGTGACTGCAACATCACTTGACTTTATCAAAAAAGGCAGGCTCACCCATGTGGGTCCGGCCATGGACAAGGACTTCAACTTCTCGAGCTGCATACACTGCGGACAGTGCGTACTTGTATGTCCTACAGGCGCCCTCCACGAGAAACACAGCATAAGCGAGGTGCAGGAATACCTCAATAAACCGGACATTCTTAAAGTAATTCAGTATTCACCGCTGGTGGCATCGGGAGTCGCCGAGGAACTTGGCATAAAATATTCACGCGATTTCGACAGGATTCTGAATTCAATACTGCGGCGGATTGGTTTCGACCTGGTTTTCACAACCGGCAGCGGCACCGATATTATGATTCACGAAACAGCAGCCCTCCTGATGGACAGGAAAAGTGAAGGGAATGACACACCTCTCTATGTTTCGGCCTGCCCTGCCTGGGTTAAGTATGCAGAGCAGTTCCATCCCTCTCTGCTTCCCTCACTGTCAACAGTGAAGTCGCCTCAGCAGATCACGGGAGTTCTGATTAAGACAGTTGTGTCTTCCCAGGCGAAAGTAAAGCCCGAGGGCATCTTTTCAGTGTCGGCAACACCATGTATGGCAATGAAGTTCGAAGCCCGCCGCGACGGCATGATGCGCAAGGGCATCAGTGATGTTGATTCGGTCCTCACTGCAAGGGAACTCGCCAGGCTCATCAGGCTCTACGGCATCGATACCTCGAATGCATCCGAGGAACCGGCAGATGAGCCGTTGTCTACAAGGAGCTCTCTTGCCGCCCTCTCGGAAGTGTCCGGAGGAATCACCGAAGGCATTATCAGGCATATTCACCACGAGAAGACAGGCAAAGAAGCAGACAGGCAGCTGTTCAGAAAGATAAGGCTGGGGGGATCGTTCCGGGAAAGCTCCTTCACAATCGGAGATACTGAACTGACAGTTGCTGTAGTTGACGGGCTCACAGGTCTGGAGAAGTTAAAGGCTGCAATTGCGGCCGGCAGAAGTATTGACCTTGTTGAAGTTATGACTTGTCCGGGGGGATGCGTTCACGGTGCAGGCATGCCATTTTCCTCTGCGAAAGAGGATGTCAGAAACAGGGCAAAGCTTGTCCTGCAGAGCGATGAGACTGGCGCAATCAGCCTTCCATGCAAGTCGCCGTCGTTCATAAACCTCTGTGAGAGGCTTCTGAAAGAGAACAGCGAGATATCAGACCGGAAAATATTCCATACACACTTCGAAAAGAGAAATGTTCTTCTGTGACTTAATCAGTAAGACGGGATGCTTGTATATACTATAAAAGAGCTTTGCAGGACCTGTTACACCTGCGTGAGGGAATGTCCCGCAAAAGCCATCCGCATAGTGGGAGGCCAGGCAGAGGTAATTGTCGAGAGGTGCATCGCCTGCGGCAACTGCACAAAAGTATGCAGCCAGGGCGCGAAGGTATTCCTTAACACGACCGACAGGGTCAAAAAGCTTCTTGAAAGCGGCAGCAAAACCGCGGCAATTGTAGCACCTAGCTTCCCGGCGGAATTTCCGGATATACCTGACCATAAAGTGCTCGTGGGGATGATCCGTTCGCTCGGGTTCAGCGTTGTAGGTGAAGTTTCCTTCGGCGCCGACCTCGTTGCCGACAGGTACAGGAAGCTCGTCGGCGACAGTGAGAAATTCTATATCTCTTCCGATTGCCCCTCCATTGTCAACTATGTGAAATACTACCACCCCGACCTTGCCGATAACCTCGCACCCGTGGTATCTCCTATGGTTGCTATGTCGAGGGTAGTGAGGAAGAAATATGGCGACGACACGGCTATTGTCTTCATCGGACCCTGTATTGCCAAAAAAGCCGAAAGCGCCGAAGTCGACGAGGCTATAACCTTTACCGAGCTCAGGGAAATGCTGACCGGTGTCGGCATCACTCCTGCCGGAACATCTCCCTCTGAGTTCGATCCTCCGGTGGGGGGCAGGGGAGCAATCTTTCCTGTGGCACGCGGCCTGCTACAGACAGCCAGGATAAGTGATAATGCCATTACCGGTAACATAATAGCCGCAGAGGGGCGAATCGATTTCCAGGGGGCGCTCAAGGAATTCGAAAGCGGTCTAATAAGCAATCAGCATATGGAGTTGCTTTGCTGCGAGGGCTGCATAATGGGTCCGGGTCTCTCAAAGAATGGCCGCCAGTATAACAGGCGCTCTCTTGTGAGTTCCTATGCAAGCAGCAAACTGGGAATAATCGATTCCGACGAGTGGAAAGCAACATTCGATGAGTACAACGATCTTGATCTTTCGATAAGGCACAGGGCCGAGGATCACAGGCCCGAGTCGCTTACCGAGGAAGATGTGTCAGACATCCTTTCCCAAATAGGGAAACTCTCCAGAAAGGATCAGCTCGACTGTGGCGCCTGCGGTTACGAGAGCTGTGTAGAACACGCGATAGCCGTGAAGAAGGGCCTGGCTGAAGTCGAAATGTGTCTTCCATATACTATTGAGAAACTCCATAAATCAGTCAAGGACCTGGCTCTTTCGAATGAGAAGCTGTCATCCATGCGACAGGCTCTTAAGCAGTCGGAGAAACTGGCACACATGGGACAGCTGTCTGCCGGTATAGCCCACGAGCTGAACAATCCGCTGGGCGTTGTAATAATGTACAGCAACATACTCCTCGACGAGACAGGTGAGAGCGATCCGGTAAGAGAAGACCTTAAGCTTATTGTCGACCAGGCCGGAAGATGCAAGAAGATAGTTGCCGGGCTTCTTAACTTTGCAAGGAAAAACCAGGTCAACCACCAGCATGTTAACCTGAAGGAATTGGTAAGCGGCAGCCTGGGCAGCCTGATAATCCCGGAAAAGGTCAGCATAGAGATACGCGACCTTACTACTAATCCTGACGCGATGCTCGACATGGAACAGATGACACAGGTAATATCCAACCTTGTAAAGAATGCAATCGATGCGATGCCTGCAGGCGGTACTATTGAGATACTTCTTGAAGATACTCTCAGCGATGTGATTCTGACTGTCAGGGATACCGGCACGGGCATTAAGGAGGAGGACAGGGCCAAGATCTTTGAGCCCTTCTTTACAACAAAGGGCATCGGTCACGGAACGGGCCTGGGTCTTGCAACGGCTTATGGGATAGTTAAGATGCACAAGGGCCAGATAACAGCAGAATCGAATACCGATCCCGCGAAGGGACCTACCGGGACGAGCTTCAGGATTGTGCTGCCAAGGGGGAAGGAGTGACCAAATATTTATCATAATAACTGTTTGATTTAAAGAAATTTTAGAAATTTGTGTCAATGAAAAAGAGCGATATAACAATTCTGGTGGCTGACGATGATCCCGATTATCTTTTTCAGACAGTTTTCAACCTTGAGAAGATGGGCTACAGGATAATGGCAGTTGAGAGCCAGGCTGAGGCGGAGACCCTGATCGCGAAGTCGAAGCCCGACCTTGCAATATTCGACCTTATGATGGAAAGCGACGACAGCGGCTTCATACTTTGTTACAAGATAAAACGAAAATATCCCGATGTCCCGGTAATTCTTGCAACCGCGGTATCGCGGGAAACAGGAATGTCGTTCAGCCTGGATTCTGACCAGGAGAAGGAATGGATAAGGGCCGACAGGTATCTTGAGAAAGGCATCAGGCCCGAACAGCTCGACCAGGAAATAATGAAATTGTTAAAACTCTGAAATGGCGGTCCTGAAGATACTTGTAATTGATGATGAGCCCGGCATTCGGTCGGGTGTCTCACGCATCCTCGGGAGTTTTCATGTCACTTATCCCTTCATGGATGAGGATTATACCTTCGATGTAGTAGAGGCAGGCACCGGAGAGGACGGGATTGCATACATAGAAAAGGAACTCCCCGACATCCTGCTGCTCGACAACAAGCTTCCCGGAATGCAGGGAGTGGAGGTACTCGATTATATCAGGAAGCGTAATTACGACATAGTTGTTGCAATGATAACTTCATATGCTTCGCTTGATGTGGCAATCAGAGCCACACGCGACGGGGCAATCGATTTTATTCCCAAGCCCTTCACTCCACAGGAACTCAAATCGAGCATCGAGAACATTACAAAGCAGCTCTACCTGAAGCGCATCACGCACAGGATGAACCAGGAGGGCAAAAAGATACGCTACCAGTTCCTCTCCGTGCTTTCACATGAACTCAAAGCCCCTCTCAATGCGCTTGAAGGATACCTGAGAATGATGCAGGAGAAGCAAGCAGGCGACAGGATCGAAGACTATGCAACACCCATCGAACGCTCGCTTCAAAGGATACAGGGAATGCGAAGCCTTATAATGGACCTCCTCGACTTTACAAAGATTCGCCTCGAAAGAAAAGAGGAGAAGGTACAGGAGGTAAACCTAAGGGATGTCGCAACTGATGCAATAGTCACAGTCCAGCCCTATGCAATACAGATGGACGTCACGGTTCACCTCGACAGCCGCTCTGAGGCAGTTGTAATGGCCGACCCCGATGATATGGCAATAGTATTCAATAACCTGGTGTCAAATGCAGTGAAATACAACAAGAACGGGGGAAGGGCCGATATTACAATCGACAGTTCGGAAAATGAAGCGATTGTGATAGTCGCCGACACGGGAATAGGGATTAGCAAAAGCGACACGGAAAACCTCTTCACCGAGTTCGTGAGAATAAAGAATGAGAAGACCAGGAACATCACGGGCAGCGGACTCGGGCTCTCGATTGTGAAGAAGGTGATAGAATTGTATCACGGAACCATAAAAGTCGAGAGCACTCCCGACCTTGGCTCAACATTCACTATACGAATACCTAAAAAACAGATATCAATTAACTGATTTTTATGACTAAACTACCCGGGAAAACAGTTGAAAGGCTCAGCGAATACAGAAGGACGCTTCTTGAATGCCTTTACGAGAAAAGAAACTTCATCTTCTCGCATGAGCTGGCCGCCCGCCTGCATATAACCGCGGTGCAGGTAAGGCGCGACCTTATGCTGATCGGGTATTCAAGCGTGCTGAGGAAGGGATATGACGTCAGGATACTTATAGATACAATCGGCGAGATAATCGACTCCGACAACAGTGTAAGCGTGGCGGTAGTGGGCATAGGTAACCTTGGAATGGCAATTGCCGGATATTTCAAGGGAAAGAGATCAAAGCTGAACCTTGTGGCTTCCTTCGATAATGATCCACAGAAAATCAACAAGGTAATTTCCGGGGTTAAATGTTATCCCTATGGCGAGTTCGAAAGGATAATAAGGGAACAGGGTATCAGGATAGCAATCCTGACTGTACCGCCCGATGTTGCAAGGGAGGTGGCAGGAGATGCGGTACGTTTCGGGATCAGGGGTATCCTTAACTTTACAACAATACCTCTCAATGTGCCACCGGGTGTGTATCTCGAGGAATACGACATGATCACGTCAATAGAAAAAGTAGCCTATTTTGTTAAAGAATAAGGCATTGCGCCTTGCAGGGAATGAGAGTCTTCAGAAGTTTTGAGGCGGCGGCGGTAATCAGGAACCCGGTAGTGACAACCGGATCATTCGACGGTGTTCATGTCGGTCACAAGACAATACTTGCACGGCTTGCAATGCTCGCTGAGAAAGTCGGCGGTGAATCTGTGCTTATTACTTTCGATCCGCATCCGAGGAAAGTCCTGTACCCCGAAAGCGCAGGAAAGGATCTTAAACTGATAAACTCACAGGAAGAGAAACTTGAATTGCTCGAAAGAGCTGGCCTTCAGAATGTTATAATAATAGAGTTTACCATGGAGTTCTCAAGGATCACAAGCGAGGAGTTCGTGCGCGACCTTCTCTGCGGCACCCTTGGGGCAAAAGTGATAGTGGCAGGCTTCAATCATCACTTCGGTTTCAACCAGGAAGGGGACTATCGCAGGCTCTGGGAATGGAGGGAGAAGTATGGTTTTGAGGCGGAGGAGATCCCGGAGCAGGAAGTGCAGCACGAAACCGTAAGCTCTACCAGGATCAGGCAGGCGATAAGCGAAGGGTATATACAGAGGGCCAATGCCTATCTCGACCACTATTATATCGTCAAGGCAGTGGTGGGCCCGGAATTCGTTTCCGCAATCGCAGGAATGCCCCGGCTTTTCAGCATCCCCATAACTGAAGAAAGCAAGCTGCTACCTGCGCCAGGAGTATATGCTGTATCTGTCGGGACTTCTTCAGGAGCTGAAAAAGGTCTCGCTATAACGTGCAGGTCTGGTAATCCCGGAGGAAAAGTTCTCCTGAATATGCTCGATGATGCAGACATCGAAGGCACGAAAGTAACTGTCTCGTTTCACAAGAAAATATTTGGCGCTGTAGATCCATGCGAGGAAAAGCATTTCCAGCGCATAATCAATGCACGTAATGAGATTGATGAGCTCATTTACTGACTTCAGTCATTACATTGCGGCCTGCTATATTCTAACTTTGTAATTTAATAAATTCTGAAATGAAATTTTCCCCGGAGAAGCTTAGGATTCCTGATCAGAGAATGAAACCCTTCATCGATCCCGATGAAATATGGGACCTGATCAGAAATACAAGGCCAGATAAACAGAGGGTGAGGGATGTTATAGCAAAATCGCTTGATAAACATAGACTTACGCTTGAGGAGACAGCCGTGCTTGTGAATTCAGCAGGCACAGGCCTCATCGATGAAATAAAGCATGGAGCAAGGGAACTCAAGGAAAAGGTTTACGGCAACAGGATTGTCCTTTTCGCTCCCCTTTATGTAGGCAACAGGTGCACAAACAACTGCAAGTACTGCGGGTTCAGGGCTTCGAATAAGGAGGCCGTAAGGAAAACTCTCGGCGATGAGGAAATAATAAGGGAGGTGGAAGCCCTCGAGGATAACGGTCAGAAACGGCTGATACTTGTTTACGGCGAGCATCCTGAGTATTCACCCGAATACATTGCCCACACGGTACGCCTGGTCTATGGCATTAAAAAAGGTCACGGCGAGATACGCAGGGTGAACATAAATGCCGCTCCGCTTGATATTGAAGGATTCCGCACAGTCGGAAAGTCAGGCATAGGCACCTACCAGGTGTTCCAGGAGACATACCACCCGGAGGCCTACACATGGTATCACCTCGGGGGTAAGAAGAAGGACTACGATTACAGGCTTACTTCTCTCGACAGGGCACAGGAAGCCGGCATTGATGACGTGGGCATAGGGGCCCTCTTCGGGCTCTACGACTGGCGCTTTGAGGTTCTGGGCCTCGTTCGCCACACAAACCACCTGGAAGCCTGTTATAACGTAGGCCCCCACACGATCTCGTTCCCGCGCATCAAGGATGCAGTGAGCCTTAACCTCGACAAGCAATATGAAACCAGCGATGAGGACTTCAAAAAGCTCGTGGCTATTTTGAGGCTTGCAGTCCCGTATACCGGGTTGATACTTACTGCACGCGAAACTCCCGATGTCCGCCGTGAGGTTCTTCAGTACGGAGTGTCGCAGATCGACGGGGGAACAAAGCTTGAGCTGGGATCATATTCAGAAACCAGGAACGAGGAACAAAACCTTAACCGCGAACAGTTCAAGATAAACGACCCGCGTTCTCTTGCCGAGGTGATTGATGAACTCCTTGCCAACGATTATCTGCCATCATTCTGCACTTCATGCTACAGGATGGGAAGGACAGGTGAGCATTTCATGGAGTTCTCCGTGCCGGGCTTCATTAAGAGGTTCTGCACCCCGAATGCAATACTTACTCTCTCTGAATATATCTGCGACTATGCACAGGGGGACACTGCCGAAAAGGGCTGGAAGGCAATAGAAAGAAACCTTGAGAAGCTGGAACCCGGAGTGGCGGCATCGACACGCGAGAAGATTGAGAGGATTAAATTGGGGGAGAGGGACCTGTATTTTTAAGGACGAACGACTAACGACGAAAGGAGAAAGGGACTCCCCTTCCGGAGGGGTCAGGAGTGGGTGAAAAGGACGATCTACTAACGACGAACGGCTGACGTTGGCATGGTGTAAATATTTGATTAATAATATTCTGACCTATGATTAAAGTTTTGGGCATTAAGATTATCGACAGGATAAAGGAAGCCGGGCGGACACAGGAGGTTTTGTCGCGCCATGCTTCGCTTATCACAACACGCCTTGGCTTTCACGAGGTTACCGATTCCGTGTGCAGCCGCGAAGCATATATAATACTTCACCTGAACGGAAATCCCGATGAAGCCGAAAGGCTTGAATCCGGTCTGAAGCAGGTAGGAGGTATAGAACTCCGGGAAATGATCTTCACCGAAAAGGAAAAAGCGTCAGATGTTTCCCTTCCCGAAGGCTCAACCGAAATCATTGGCATACTTGTAGAAAGAAACCAAGCCATAATAGCTGAGGTTCAAAAGCTGCTCACCTTGTTCGGCTGCAACATCAGGACACGGCTTGGCCTTAATGAGACCTTCTTCGGCGAACCGGCCGGCCTGATAATTCTTGAGCTCAAGGGCGATGCCTTGCAGAGGGCCCTCCTGGAGAAGGAACTTCGGGCAATAGGACAGGTACACGTCCGGACAATGGTCTTTGCGGTCTGATCCGAATAATGAAGAATGTAATTGTCACATTCCTGTTAATGTGACTTTGCTCCCGGTTGATGACTGTAATCCTGCCTTTATATCAATTGGCCACATAGAGCTGGTTAAAAATCAGCCTGAATGTGCTGTAGGTCTGGGCCCTGAAAGTAATCTCCGGACCAAAGGCCAGCAGTTTTCCCTTTCCGACTTCTGCCTCGAAAGCTGCAACTCCATCCTTGAGGTATTGCTGGCCCCAGGCCCAGCCGCTTCGCAGCGGACTATCGGTTTCGAACCATGCAACAGGCTTAAGCAATCCGCTGTTGACTGCAGAAGGTGATATCCTGAAAACAGGGCTTGACTCGAATATTAAATCGGCATTTGAGCCCATTCCCCAGGCTGAACTTAAAGTCGAATCGACCCTTACCCTCAGGACACTGCCCGGGATGTAGTATTTCTCCGAAGGAAGAGGCTCCTGCTTCCCGTCTTTCAGTTCTGTAAGGGCATCTGTAACAGGCATTTTAAGGTGGTATGCAAGATTCGTGCTTCGCCCGATTGTGAGCACAGTGCCCCCTGACTCCATGAACTTCCTTATCTGCATCACTGAAGTGTCGGCACTTATCCTGCCGAGCTGCTCCCTGTACTGTGCAGGTATGTTGCGCATGCCTGTCGTATCGCGCTGGAAACCCTGTCCTCCTGCTGACGGTGACGGGATAGCCCCGCTGACAAATATTACAACATCATATTTCTTCCTGAGGTTGCCTTTGTCAATCTCCCTGGCATAAATAACCTTATAGTCGAAACGGTGCTCCTCCATTATCCACCTGAGCCAGCCGGCATCCATCGATCCACCGTAAGTATCCCATATTGCTATCCGTGCCGGGTTGAGCCTTGGTGTCAGTTCTGCCGGCCTTTTTGCTGCTTCTGCCACATTCACTCCAAGCTCTGCACTGCACTTTTGCAGCACGCCTTTTGCCTTCTGGCCTGAAGGAATGAAGAACGACCCTGCCCCATAGCTTTTTTCAGCGGCATTTCCGCCACTGATCCTGTAAACCTCAGCACCGGCTCTTAGAAGGTCATTTACCGCAATGAATGAATTAACTGACCTGGAGTCGAGAATATATCCTGCAGGTGCTGCCGCGGCATTGAATTTTCCGGCCACTGCCTGCAACTCTCCAAAGGGCAGAGCCTCGAAGGGACCGCTGAAATCATCAAGCATCCTGGTGAATTTAACCCCCATCGTAAAAGCTGGTGTCCATCCGGCCATATCATACGGAGGCACCGGAGGTCCGCCCGGGTATTGGAAGTCGTTCGGGTGGTCCTGTGCTTCGAACATGTCAAGAACGTGTGGTCTGAAAGCCTGGTTTGTTTTGACGATATATGACCCTTCAGGGTATTTCACTCCTTCAACTGTGAAGGCTTCCGTGGCCTTCGACACCTTTATCCCTGCCCTGATAAGTGCATTTATGAATCTGACAGCAGTGGTAAAATCCGGCTGGTCAGACGGAATTATATAACCTCTCGGGTCGCGGAGCGATTTGTCACTGAATACAGCCTCATAATACTTCATGGGTACTGAGCCCTGGCCCGGCCTTGCCCCGGCCTGCTGTCCGTCGGCCCTGCTTCCCCTGTCCTTCTCGTATGCCACCCTCATCATGTCGATGCGTCCCGGGTAGGCTGTCCAGTTATCACGGCTACCGGCCTCTATCGAGCTCCTGCCCATCAGGTAGATGTTGTAAAGCAGGTGTTCCCTGTTCCTTGCGGCATAGTCGAGGACTGCATAGTTGAGAGACACAGAGTAGTCTATCGATTTTTTGAAATTCCACTTCTGCGGCATCACGGGGTAGGGGGTGTTGCCGTTTGGTACGAGCCTGTTAGGGACAAGCGGAACCGAAGAAGGGGTGGGGCTTCCTATTATCTCGGTAAGCAGCCCTATCATGTTGTGGAAATAAGTTGTAGTCCTCAGGCCTCCATTGTACCAGGTCGAGAACACCGAGCCTCCTCGCTGGGTATAGCCGGGTTTTCCTTCGGCGTTCATCCGGTTTATCATTGCCGCTCCCACTGCGTCGATACCGGTTATTACAAGCGGATGAAATACATGGTTGAAAGGATCCCTGTAGGGAGGACCTGCCACTACTGAACCGGCGGGTCCCGACTGGTGATGGTTGTAAATAATCTGGGGCATCCAGTCCACATAAAGCTGGCGGGCCATGTTACGCGTTTCCTTCAGGTTCATCATGTAGAAGTCGCGGTTGTTGTCGTGACCCGCATATTTCTGGTACAGCCTTGGCAGCTGCGAGAATGAGCGCTTCAGGGTGTCGCTGTTCCTCATGTACCATTCCGAAACGAGCTGCTGGCCGTC